>JASFMT010000153.1:0-7987 GCA_050117455.1 Gammaproteobacteria bacterium
TCAATGAATCCCACCGGATTCCAGGCATAGCCTTTACCCCATTTAACCAGTTTCTTGCCGGCATCAAGGGCTATACCGGTCTTGACTTGCCAGGAAGCATACGCCTCATGGGTTACAAGCTCACCGTCGTCCCCCAGATCATCGGTATAGTAATCGGGATTGATCCTTATATAGGCGGATAGTTTATCCTGACGGTAACGTCCTTCCAGCTGTAAACTGGCTGAAAAGCGGTCTATTGCATCAAGCTGCTCTTCACCGTAAAGGTTTAATCGGTAGAGGGCCGCATCGTCGTTCAGGCGTAAATGTTCCCAGCGAAATTCAGCATAGCCGTCCAATTCGAAAGGACTTTTTTCGTAGCCCGACAAATCGAAGTTGTACTCTTCCTGGGCGACTGCGGGAACTTCAGCCAACAATAAAACAATGCAGATAACCAGTTGCAACGGCGAACCAGAATGACGCAATCGACACACCGTTACCGCAGTTCACCCACACGGGGCAGATAGGTTAAGGTAAATACCTCATCGTCGAAATCACGGCGTTTAATGCGTGAAAATAACATCACCGATTTGTAACCTTTATAAAGGGGGCTGTCCGTTTCCAGCACTGCGGGTCTTTTCAGGCCACCACCAAAGTCTTTCATGTCCTTGTAATGCAGGGTCTTGATCAACAGGCCGGTGGCCGCATAAGCTTCGATGGTCATGGGTACCAAAGCACTTTTGTCCACAACCATCTTTAGTTTATCGTAGGCAACCGCGTTTGTTTTGGCTTTAAGATCCAGAATATATTGGCCGCCCTGCTCCTGCACGTCTGCAACATTGTACTCGGTACTATAATCCAGGCGCAGGATGTCCGAGTTATTAAATACGCCGCCCACCACCGACTGCAAACTGGTGATACGCAACGGTTTACCCACATTGGGAATATACAGCCACATGTTCTCACCCAGCCGCAAACTGGCACGGCCCTTTTCACTGGGTGGATCCAGAAACAACGCGATCATTTTGTCCTGGCCTTTCTTGGCCGTATACAGCACAAATTCCTTTTTACTGCCGTCAGGCTCTATATTAATCAACTTCCGGTACATCTCGTAGGACGAGGGCTGCAGGTTTCGATCAATTTGTTTAAGCAACGCTTCGCCATCAACCTTCTCTTCTGCGATCGCTACAGCACCCACACCACACAAAAAAAGTAGTGATATCGTCAATATTGTTATTTTAGACATCGTTAATTGTTCCTTCTGCGTCGTTACCATCACCACGATTACTCCATCGCCAACGATGTACCAAGGTACTAAACATGACGCAAGGCATTAATGGGGTCCATACGTGAAGCTTTCCACGCCGGTTGTACGCTGGCAAGAATCGCCACAGCGATAACCACGGCGCAGATCACCAGCACTTCGGTAACTGAAATGGTCGGGGTCAACACCAGGTTCTGTTGCCGACCAAAGGAAAAAGTCAGTTGATTCATATTGAGGATGAAAATCACCGCCAGACTGATAACCGTACCGGCAACGGTACCTACAATACCAAGCAACAAACCCTCAGTGACAAACAGTGACCGAATGCGGCCGGGCCGTGTGCCGATGGCAGAAATAGTTCCGATTTCTCGTATACGCTCATAAACTGCCATCACCATTACGTTCATGATACTGATCAATACAATGGATACCAGCATGATTTTGATAAACAATGTCAATAAATCGATCATGTTGGCAATATTGGAAAACGGTGACAGTTTTTCCCACTTGTGCACTTCAAAAGCCGGTTTGCCCTGCTGGTTAATGTACTGCGACATGGTTTCCTGCAGGCTGGCAAATGTCTGTTCCAGTTTCTCCGGATTTTTCAAGCGCACCACAACCTCGCTGACATCGTTATCTTCAAACCGTAACAAGGTGCGGGCATCATCGATGTGCATATAGCCATCACGACCACCGGGACCCGAAATGCCTTCCAGTACTCCCTGCACTTCGAAGGTCAGGCCGTTTACGGAACCATCCTTGTTGGTTGCAACCAACACGACTGTGTCACCAGGGTTGACTTTCAAACCCTTGGCGATAATTTCCGGCACCAGTATTTTACCCTTCGACAACAATGCCCCTTCCTTTTTACCGGCAACAATCCGGTCCGCCAGTAGCGGCGCTGTTTTCGCTTCATCTTCCGGGATCACGGCATTCAGGCGAATATTAGTGGTTTCGGTAAAATTACTGAACATGGCACCGAACTTAATGCGCTGGGAATACGCTTCAACGTTATCCTGTTCGGCAAGGGCTTCTTTGACTTTTTCCATCATCCGCGGTTTCATATTCATGTGCAGCGGTAAACTATCAATGGAGGAAACATAACCGCGCTTGTGTATCTGGATATGGCCGAGCATGGAGTCCGTGATCTGTCCAACCATCATGGCCTTAAAAGAACCCGATACACTGATAAACAGCAGCACGGCAATAATGCCAACGGTAATCAACAGCGATGTTAAAAGCGTCCTGCGTTGATAACGCAACAGGTTTTTCCAGGCGATGCGGATAGTATTAAGCATTGGCGGCCACCTCCATGGTTTGGCGATGGTTGTGCAGGTAACCATCTTCCAGCATAAAGGTCTCTTCCGCTTCTTTCATGATTTTGGGATCATGGGTGGAAAAAATAAACGTGGAACCGTATTCGTCCCGCATGCATTTCATCAAGTCAATGATGCGATATGCGGTTTCATGATCCAGGTTAGCGGTGGGCTCATCCGCCAACACCAGCTTGGGATGGGTAACCAGGGCACGCGCCACAGCGACTCGTTGTTTCTGCCCACCGGACAATTGGTCCGGCCGTTTATTGGCCTGCTCTTCCATACCAACGGCCTGCAGCAATTCCATAACCCGTTCGCGGCGCTTGGCGGGTTCCCAGTTTTGCACCATCATCAACGGATATTCGATGTTTTCAAAGGCAGTCAACACCGGAATTAAATTAAAATCCTGAAAAACAAAACCAATGTTCTCACCCCGAAAACCGGCCGCATGATTCCGGTCAAGTTTGGCAACGTCCTGCCCCAGTACGGTTAGTATCCCGTCGGTAGGATGGTCCAGGCAGCCAATCATGTTTAACAAGGTGCTTTTCCCGCTACCTGACGGTCCGACGAAGGACACGAAAGACGAAGGCTTTATTTCAAAGTCCACGCCTTTAATCGCAGATACTTTTACATCCCCCATCTGGTAGGTTTTGACTAAATGTTGTGCATTCACCAGGCTCATTGGCAAGTCCCTCCATGCCGGTAAACCCATGTTAATTAGCAATAAATTACAACAACTTAAAGAAGCAACAGAACCACCTGTAAAAACAGCAAATCAATATTAGAATTTTCTAATATTGATATAATACACCAGAATCTCGATCACGCCACTAAAAACCGGCGTGTTAAGAACCAGTAGAACTACCTAGTGCTAATGGCCTTTACGGGCAGGACCTGCAGAACACAACAGCATCAGCCAGTGATCAAACGCCAGCAAAACTGTAGCGCTGGGCTTAAAGCCCTGACCTTTGGGCGTGACGCAACAACAAGGCTACGTTTGTGCGACATAACGACCGCACGGCCCAGATGGTGTACTCATAAAGTTCATAGCGAAGTTCATTTTAACGCGATCACGCCCCTCGTGCGCTCATGAACATTTCAGAGCAAAGTATGCAGGCCGCTTCCCGGAAAAAACTTGATAATCGTCAACGTAAAATCAATCGATTAACGACACAATAAAAACGGTTTTTGGATCTCAATATACGTCAGATCATTGCTAGACGTTAACAGATTAACAACTGATTAAGGCTAAGGTATGGATACACCACAACCTGATGAAACCAACCCGTTTCCGCCACTGACCAGCCTGCAAAGGCTGGCTATTAGCGAAAGTGGATTCGTTTTTGATCCGGCCAGCGGTCATAACTTTACCGTTAATGAAACCGGTTTGACCATACTGCGCATCTTACAGAAAGATAATCACCTTATCCCTCTGCTCGATAAACTGGCTAATGAATATGAGGCATCACCCCGGGAACTGGAACGGGATGTTCTGGAGTTTGCCGGCGTATTGCGGGACTACGTGGGTAACTGACAACGGATAATGCCTCATGACCATTGATGCTACAGTTGCAATTACCGGCATGAACGCCAAGCCGGACAATCCGGGTCCGGGATTGGCGGTCGCGCGTTGCTTACGGGAATCCTCCGAGTTTAACGGTCGTATTATCGGCCTGGGGTATGACGCATTGGACCCGGGATTGTATCTCAAGGAATTTAGCCATGCCGGCTACCTGATGCCTTATCCATCCTCCGGCGACGAAGCGTTAATTAATACCCTGAAACATCTTAAAGAAACAGAAAATGTCGATGTATTGATTCCATGCCTGGACGCGGAATTACCCAGCATGGTGCGTTTACGGCCGGTTATTGAAGACCTGGGTATAAAAGTCTTTTTGCCCACCCAAGAGCAACTGCGTTTACGCAACAAGGACCGGCTGGGTGAAATCGCACAGCACGCCGGTATCGAATGGCCGGAAACCAGGGCCATTACCAGTGCAGGATTTTTTTACAAATGCCAGGACGAGGGCTGGTCCTTTCCTTTCATTATCAAGGGACTGTTCTACGACGCGCAAATTGTTCACAACGCCGAGGAAGCCAACGAAGCTTACCGGCGTATCGCCGCCGAATGGGGCTACCCGGTGCTGGTACAGAAACTGGTTAAAGGTGAAGAATATAACCTCTCGGCAGTGGGTGACGGCGACGGCAATATGCTCGGCGCGGTAATGATAAAAAAAATGGCCACTACTGACAAAGGTAAAGCCTGGTCGGGCATCACCATCGACGATCGAACCCTGTACAACGCCAGCGCCAAGTTAATCAAAGCCATCAACTGGCGCGGGCCACTGGAGGTGGAAGTTATCCGTGATCGCCACGGCGTGTACCAGTTAATTGAAATCAATCCGCGTTTTCCCGCCTGGATTTATATTTCCAGTGGTGTGGGCCGCAACTTACCCCTGGCGTTGTTGCAACTGGCGTTGGGTATGGAACCGGCTAGCTTCGATGACATCCGCACCGGCGTGCTATTTATCCGTTATGCACAGGAAACCATCACCACAATTCACGAATTTGAATCGCTCATTATGACCGGCGGTCACAGCCTGACCGACTGAAACCGGATCGCAACAGGAACCAGGAATCATGGATAGCATTGACACCGACGTCGAACAAGAAACCGAAACCACGGAGAACAAAAAACCGTGGGTGAAACCGTCTATTACCCCGTTGCGCAGCGGCCTGCTGAACAAGGCAGGCGCCGTTCGCCATACTATTTGGCGAGACAACATTGATGGCGTACCGGTCAGCACCCTGCTGGAGAAATTTGGTTCACCGCTGTATGCGGTATCGGAACATACCTTGCGGCAAAACGCCAAACGGATTTACAGTGCGTTCCAAACACGATATCCCAAAGTCATATTCGGCTGGTCCTATAAAACCAATTATCTGGGCGCTGTTTGCAGCACCCTGCATCAGGAAGGCGCGTTGGCTGAAGTGGTTTCCAGGTTCGAGTACGAGAAGGCGCGGACACTGGGTGTACCGGGCGACTGTATTTTATTTAATGGCCCCAACAAGACCCGGCCGATTCTGGAACGCGCTATCAACGAAGGCGCGCATATCCACGTGGATCATCTTGACGAGCTTTACTTGATTGAAGATATCGCCAGCGCCATGGGCCGGGCTGTGGATATTACCATTCGCCTGAATTTCGATACCGGTTATACGGAACAATGGAGCCGCTTTGGTTTTAATGTGGAATCGGGTCAGGCACTGGATGCCGCATGGCGTATTGCTTCCAGCAAGCACCTGAACCTGACGGGTTTGCATAGTCACATCGGTACCTTTGTCATGGAACCACTGGCTTACCAGGTACAGGTTAAAACCATGTGCGATTTTATGAACGACGTGGAACATAAAACCGGGTGCACCATTCGCTACATTGATATCGGGGGCGGGTTTGCTTCCATGAACTCCCTGCAGGGAATTTATTTACCACCGGAGCAGGTGGTACCCAGTTTGGAGCAATACGCGGAGGCCATATGCGATACGTTGCTGGAGTTAACCCATGACCGTGAAAGCCGTGGTTGCGGCCGGCCGGTACTGGTACTGGAAACCGGACGCGCGGTCGTAGACGACGCCGAAGTTTTGATCAGCACCGTCGTCGCCAACAAACACTTGCCGGACGGCCGCCGGGCCGTGGTACTGGATGCCGGTGTCAATCATTTGTTTACCGCCTTCTGGTACAACCATGACGTGTTTCCCACCCGTCACTTGTCCGGCCGACCCGAAGAAACCGTGTTATACGGACCATTGTGCATGAACATTGACGTAATGCGTCACAGTATTATGCTGCCGCCATTGAACGTGGGCGATAACTTGATATTCAGCCCCGTAGGGGCCTACAACAATACGCAGTGGTTGCAGTTCATTGAATACCGCCCCAACGTGGTGATGGTACAGGAGAATGGAGACGTCAGCCTCATTCGCGAAGCGGAAACCCTGGAGATAGTCACCCAACAGGAGCATATCCCCAGCCATTTAAGGGATGTGTACCCTAAGGGGGCGCCTCATAACATTTTTAGCAAACACCAGTGACCGGGTAAATAAAGCCTGAAGCTCAATGTGCGTAGATCATCATTGAATCGTGAACAATGACCTTATCGAGCCTGTCAACCATACCCAAAGCCTACGCGGCGATCCTGTTCCTGCAAAACCCCTATGCAGGTTTAGGCATTCTCGCCGCCACAATGTTTTATCCTAACATTGGCCTGGCCGGCTTAATGAGTGCCATTATCGCTTACGCCATTACTCGCCTTTGGCAATTTCCTGACTACAGCGGACAAATACAGGTCTTTAACAGTCTGCTGGTGGGCCTGTCCCTCGGCGCCTTTTATCAGTTAAATGCCTATGTGATAGGTATTATTGCATTGGGCGCGGTCCTGACGACCTTTCTGGCAACCGCCATGGCCGATTGGTTGTGGCGACTTGACCGTTTGCCGGTGTTAAGCCTGCCTTTTGTGATCGTCGCCGGCATCATGGCACTGGTGGCAGGTAATTTTACGGAACTTAGTGACTACATGGGATTGGCACAAGCATCCTACACCTTGTTCAACCCCTTCATCGACGGTTTTTTCAGTGCCTTTGGTGCTATCTATTTTACACCCACACCCGTAATCGGTTTGTTGCTGTTTATCGCGGTCACCCTGTATTCCCGTTATCTCGGTCTACTGGCGATTGTTGGCTATGCCACCGGATTTCTATTGCTGACGGCAATAATGTTTGAACCGCACCCCTCGTTCATCGTATGGACCGGATTCAACTTTATACTGGTTGCCATTGCCCTGGGTGGTATATTCACCGTTCCCGGTATTGTCAGCCTGGTGTTCGCCCTGGTGGGTGTGTTATTGACAGTGTTACTGGTCATCGCCACCAAAAACCTGATACTGGTGGAGGGGCTGCCGGTGATGGCCATTTCATTTGCTACTACAACGCTCATTATGATCATGGCAATGAAAAAGCGCATGGGGTTACAGAAACCTTACCTGGCACCGGAACCGGGTTTACCGGAAGTCAATTACGAAAAAGCACGGCTGGCAAAATACCGGTTCGGCGATGTCAACAGCATGCCTTTACTGGCACCGGTATTTGGCACCTGGACCATCTATCAGGGCTTTAATGGCAAACATACCCATAAGGCACCGTGGCAACACGCACTGGATTTTTTTATTGTTCATGACGATCGCAGTTATCGCAACAGTGGTGAGAGTCTTGATGATTATTACTGTTTTGGCGCCCCGATTTTGTCACCAGTACACGGCGATGTGGTCCGCGTCTATGACCGCATCCCCGACAATGAACCCGGTGAAGTCAACACCAGAAATAACTGGGGTAACATCGTGCTGCTGCGCCTCGATAGTGGGCTGTATTTATTGTT
>JASFMT010000154.1:0-7918 GCA_050117455.1 Gammaproteobacteria bacterium
GGATGAACGGCTTAACTTGCTAAGCAATTTTAAACTGGTTGTGGAAAGCAACGACGCCAATGAAATCCGTTGGGCGTTTCGGGACATTCGAGAGCAGCGGGCCAGGGCGCCGTTACCGGGTGACGTCGATATCCCTTATATGATCGCGTTACTGGATTACCTGGTAACGTTTAGTACCCCCGATCGAAAACTGGTACAGAATATTATTCGCAATGGGTCCCTTATCGACCAGGAGCAGGGTAACTATGGATTACAGCGATCGTTGATTGCTCAGCGCAATCTGTTCACTCGCGAGGAGTTCAGTTTTTTGCGGGATAAAATCGTCGCCTTCTCCAAATCCTACAATGTACCCTATGATGATTTTTTACGGCAAAGCGAAGCAGAGCACCCGTTGCTGGATATCGATACAACGCTCACTGGCGATCCGGCGTTAGTGCTGAACAACCAGTGGTATGTTTCCAGGCTGGATAGCGGACACCTGCTGGGTGTGGCAATCGATTTTATGCCGTTGATAGGGCAAATTGACCGGAACATGAAAGCGATCGGTCTGCTGGCTGATGATGATCGCGTTCAGTACCAGCATGACGGACCGGGTAGCGTTACACTGGCAGCGTTGGATAATTCCCTGGCCGTGAAATCGGTCAGTTTACAAAACCGGCTACAGTCGCTGGAGCAGCGCTATTGGCTAAAAACCATGCTGCTGTTTGCCAGTGCGTTGTTAATTCTGAGTATCGCGGTACTGGTGACCATTATTCAATATCGTCAGCAACGGTTCCTTGCGCTCAAGTCCGATTTTATTGCCACGGTTTCTCATGAATTGAAGACGCCGTTGGCTTCCGTGCGCGTGCTGGCGGAAACCTTGCTTCGAAAAACCAGAGATTATCAGCCGGCAAAAGATTATCCGGCGCGAATTATTAAGACCATGGACGGCATGTCGTTGCTGGTGGACAATATACTGTCATTTAACCGGCTGACGAAGGGCGCCTGGAATCTCAGGAAGTCACCGGTTTATATCGAAGAGGTGATTTCCTCACTGAAAAAGGAATTCAAACAATACACCCATTTGCCAGTCCATATCGATGTGCAGAACCTGGAAGATATTGAGATTGTTGCCGATCAGGAGCTTATCAAGATTTTGTTCCGAAACCTGGTCAGTAACGCGTGCAAGTACAACGAGCAACAGGCAGTGAATATTCTTATCAAGGGCGAACGTGCACCGGAAGTTGCGGTGACGGTACAGGACAACGGCGTGGGGATACCCAAAGAGAAATGGTCATTGGTATTCGATGAATTTACCCGTTTTGTCAATACCCGGGACAAAACCATATCCGGTACCGGGCTGGGACTGGCTATATGCAAAAAGGTCATGCAACTTCACGAAGGCAGTATCAACATCATCAACTCCGGCCGCAATGGAACAACCTTTAAGTTGACGTTTGCCGCGTAGCCACATTGGATCCAGTAAGTATATGACGAATCAAAGCAGCGCGAAAAACCAGGAGTCTGTTGATCAAACTTCTCCGGCGAGGATTCTCGTCGTCGAAGATGATGATAACCTGCGCCTGGGGGTCAGTGATAATCTCGAGGAAGAGGGATACGATGTTGTGTCCACCCGGACCGCAGCCAAGGCAAAGGAGTATGTGTCACGATACCGTTTTGACCTGATTGTGCTTGATATCATGCTGCCCGACAGCGATGGTTATACGTTGTGCCGGCAGTGGCGCCAACAGGGGGTGAATGCCATGATTTTGATGTTGACGGCGCGGGACCAGGAAGACGATATGATCCAGGGGTTTAGCGCGGGCGCGGACGACTATATCGTGAAGCCGTATCAGTTACGGGTATTTTTATCGCGGGTGGCGGCCTTATTGCGCCGCTTTAATAAAGCCACCATAAGCGACAATGAACAAACAGGTATGCTGCCGGGGTTTTCGATCAATACCGATGCGCGAACCGTTGTTGATGATAAAGGCAACCCTGTGGATCTTACCAAAATTGAGTATGACCTGTTGCTTTTCATGTTAACCAACAAAAATTGCGCCTTGACCTACGAAGATATTCTTTCCTCGGTATGGGGCGACAGTGTCCACGTCGTGCAGGGCGCCATTCGTAATACCGTGTCCAGTATCCGCAAGAAGCTCAAGGCGGCGAACCAAAATGACTGGCATATCGTAACATTGCGCGGTGTTGGATACCGGTTCGAATTAGACGACTAGTTATGCGGCTAAGTTGTATAACGCTTCCGTTTCAAATCCATCCTTAATCCCTGGTTTTGTGTTTTGTAAGTCAGTTGCGCCGGCAATTTGTGTAATCTGCGGCGCTGCGATCTGTTGTGCCTGTTGCATGACAATATCATGACAAAACTTTGATAAGCCCGTGACACTTGCTATCCGTGGTTTGACTACTATGTAAATACAACTGTTTATGTCAACCTTTGTGGTAAAAAGGAGAAAGTCATGATGATGCTTACCCGTCGCAAGTTTATCCAGGGCACGACAGCCTGCGGCCTGGCCGCGTGTTTTCTGGTGTCGCCATCGGCATTTGCTGACTGGCCCTCGGCTGTTTTCGCCAGGGAGAAAAAAAATGATGTTCTAAAAGACATGTTTGGTACGGACGAGATTGAACCAAGTTCATTAATTAGCATTAAGGCGCCGGAAATTGCCGAAAACGGCGCAGTCGTTCCCGTCAAGATCAAGGCCGACCTTCCCGGCGTTGAGTCAATCAGCCTGCTGGTGGACAAAAATCCCCGGCCGTTGGCGGCGCAGTTTGTGATGCCGGCAAAGAATAATGGCAGCGTGGGAACGCGTATTAAGCTGGCGGAACAGTCCGATATAACCGTGGTGGTTAAAGCCAATGGTAAGCTCTATTCCGCCACCAAGTTCGTTAAAGTCACCAAGGGCGGCTGCGGCGGCTAAAGTTAACACGGGATCTACAGGAGACGATGTTATGAGTAAAAGTATACGTGTCAGAACCAAACACTCCGGCAATGTTACGGACGTTAAAATGCTGATCAGGCACCCCATGGAAACGGGCCTTAGAAAAGATAAAAAAACCGGCAAACCGGTACCAGCTCACTTTATTAAGGAAGTCACCTGCCAGCATAAAAGCCAGACGGTATTTCAGGCATTGTGGGGTATTGCTATTTCCAAAAATCCCTTTTTGTCGTTCACGTTGAAGGACGTGAAAAAGGGCGATGAGTTGTCAATCCGCTGGGTGGACAATAAGGGTGCATCTGACAATACCGTTGTTACTCTTTAACGATATACAATTTTTGCAAAGGACGTCGTTGGGTATTTTTTACAGCGCCCTCGACGTCTTTTTTATTTTATGACACTGCCTAGCCAGATTAGGAAACCGGTGATGGCCAGCAGCCATATAGTCACTATAACGATAGCCGCGCGCCGGTTTCGCGGTAATGCAGCAACGCGTTCGGCGGCCAATAAACGGCACTCCTGCCATATATCCTTTGGCACAAGGCGGATAGCCAACCATACACCTAGCGGAACGATCAATAGATCGTCGAGGTAACCGAGCACCGGAATAAAATCGGGTATCAGATCGATGGGGCTCAGTGCATAGGCAACCACCAGACCCACCAAAACTTTTGGCAACAGCGGTACCCGGCGGTCACGGGACGCCAGATAAAGCGCATATACATTGGTTTGCAGGGAATTGGCTATTGATGCCGCTGTTTGCATGATGTCCTATTTGCTGATAGTTAACGGATGACGAGATAAAAAACTCTACCGTTGCGGTTAATGTTCAATAATAGTTGATGATCGTTTTGTGACAGCGCATCGCGAAAATTCTCGAGGTTGGTGACCCGCTGCCGGTTAATACCCAGAATAACATCGCCACGGCGTAGCCCGCTATGGGCGGCCCTGGAATTGGGTTCAATTCCGGTTATCACGACACCTTTCCCGGATGGATGGTTTTCAAATCGTGCGCCGTCGAGAAACTGGGATATTGCTGTATCACCGATAGCAGGTTCCGCGACGACCAGGCGGAATGACCGGCTGCGGCCGTCCCGGATGGCATCGACCTGGATTTCATCGCCAATACCTTTTACGGCAATTTGACTGCGTAATTGACCGGAAGACAGGGTGGTTTCGCCATCGATGGCAACGATAATGTCACCGGTTTTGATGCCGGCTTTTTCCGCCGGCGACTCGCTGTCCACACCGGTGACCAGAACGCCCCGCTGACCAACCTTGAGCTGAAACGCTTGGCGCAAATCCGACGTGATATCCTGGGTATCAATGCCGATATGACCGCGCCGGACCTTGCCGTATTTGAGAATTTGCCCCATGGCGGATTTCACCATGTTGATGGGAATGGCAAAACCGATTCCAACGTTGCCACCGGACGGTGCGACGATCGCGGTATTTACCCCCACCAGCTCGCCGTGCAGGTTGACTAGCGCACCACCGGAATTGCCGGGATTGATGGAAGCGTCGGTCTGAATGAAGTTCTCGTAACCTTCAATACCCAGCCCCGTTCTACCCAGCGCGCTCACAATGCCGGTCGTTACTGTTTGCCCCAACCCGAACGGATTGCCAATGGCAACGACAAAATCTCCCACTTTCAATTGGCGTGAATCAGACAATGTGACCGCGGTGAGTTTTTCAGCCTTGATTTTCAATACCGCAATATCCAGGTCGGGATCGGTGCCGACGATTTTAGCTTCAAAATCCCTTCCGTCGTTCAGCGATACGTGAACTTCATCGGCACCTTTGATGACATGAAAATTGGTGACCACAATACCTTTGCCGGCATCGACGATAACACCCGAACCGGCACTTTGCTGACGCCGCTGGGAGCGGGGTTGTTGATAGTTTTCCGGTACATTAAAAAAGAAACGGAAAAAGGGATCGCTCAATAAGGGGTTGTGGATTTTCTGCGTCGCATACGTGGCAATGTTGACCACCGCCGGGTTCACCTGTTCCAGCATGGGGGCCAGTGATGGAAGCTCGCGGCCGGAGCCGTCATGGGTGGGCAGCGCCGCTAAGGAATGTCCGGATACAGCAAAAAGAAACATTAGAAAAAACAGCTTTAAATGATTCATCGTATTTATTTTTGAGTTATTCGAAACTGGGGCGCCCGGCGGGGCGATTGACTGTGCGATAAAATAACTGCCGCAGTGTTATGTAGAAAAGACCCATGAACGACTATTCAGTTCCACATATATATAAATCTTTATGCATAACAGGGGCGATACCTGTCGCCCCTGTTATGCCGCGCTTCACAGCCTTTATGCCGCTTCTTCGGATTTGCTGTCGTGCTCCAGGGTCGCAGTATCGCTGTGGATTTCGATGCGTTTTGGCCGCATTTGTTCCGGAATTTCCCGGACCAGGCTGATGTTTAGTAAACCATTTTCCAGCCTGGCACCGGTGACTTCGACAAATTCAGCCAGATTGAATTTGCGCTCGAATGTGCGGGTCGCGATACCCTGGTATAGATAGTTGCGATCGCTATTGTCGTCGCTTTTTTCGCCGCGCACTGTCAACACACCGCGTTCGACCTGGATGTCGAGTTCGTTTTCGTTGAAGCCGGCGACCGCGAGGGCTATTGCATAGTGGTTATCGTCCACCATTTCAATGTTGTAGGGCGGATAGCCTACCGAAGAAGGCTCGGACCGAAACGCGCCTTCCAGCATGGGCACCAGGCGGTCAAATCCGATGCTATTGCGATAGAGTGGTGTTAAATCAATTGTTTTCATAACATATCCTCCTTTTGAAGCAATACGTTAAACAAGAGATGGAACGCGAATGTGCTCTGTGAGCCACCAGTCCGCGTATGGGTAGATTTGGGGACCGCGATGGCGGTTTTCAAGGGGTTAGCCGGCGAGGTAATTTATTGATTTTTAATTAACTTATCAAATTACGATGACTGTGATGGATGTGACGCTACGCTGCTATAGCGGACCTGGTGGGGTGCCCCTCCAGCATCTGCTTGCAGTCATATTATCAGGCTTAAGTTTTATTTAATTGACTTTGACTGGATGGTTAAGTAGTTTCTAATTAGTTAATTTTTCGAATTATTTTTTGAACTGGCGTATGATGTATACGCTTTACAATCGCCATGACAGCATCCACCGCCGATCGCTTTCAAAACGGGTTTTTTAGCACGCTCGTTCCCCGTTTTGCCGGGTATTTTTTAGTAGCTGTAACTGTGGTTATCGCTACGTTCATCTCCCTCGAATATCGACAGTTTCATATTGAACAGGACAATCGGCTAAAACAGGAGTCGTTACGCCTTCAGCTGGCATCAAAAATTATTGTTCATGATTTAAAACATATCATTGTTGATTTACTTAATATCGCTGATCTGGACTGGATTCGCGCCTATGCCAAAACCGATTCACGGCATTCCAGAATGCAACTTGAACGTTTTTTTCTGAATTTGGCGAGCAATGAAGGTCTCTACGATCAGATCCGTTTTATCGACAAATCAGGTTACGAGAAAATACGGGTCAATTATAAAAACGGCGTTGCCTATACATCTACTACTGAGCAACTGCAGGACAAATCATCGACGTATTATTTTCGCGAAGCGTTAAAGTTGGCACCGGGCGAAGTTTTTGTTTCGCCGCTTGATCTCAATGTCGAGCATGGAAAAGTTGAACAACCTTACAGGCCGACGCTGCGTGTAGCGACAACGGTATTTGATTCTTCAGGGAATCTGGCTGGCGTTGTTGTATTAAACTACATGGCGCGCCTTGTACGTGAGGAATTTGAGAAGATTATGCTCAACAGTTGGGGCCAGCCAATGTTGTTAAATGCTGACGGCTTTTGGTTGTATTCACCGGTGGCAGGCGATGAATGGGGCTTTGTGCTTGAGCATAACGCTAACTTTTCGAAACGTTTTCCCGCGGCCTGGAAAAACATAAAATCCCGGGATGCAGGTTTTCTGCAAACAGACAAAGGCCTGTTTGTTTTCAATACGCTGGATCCGGTTCGCCAGGTCAGGACAGATGATGCGGAACATATTGGTATAAAACAAACTGAGCAGAGTATCAACCATTGGAAGCTGCTCACCTATGTACCTTTACAATCTGCCATATTCGGTCCGTTTGATAGTCTGCATTCAAGGCCGATACTGGTTGCGGCGTTGATTGTGTTTAGCGCGATTGCCAGTTTGTTGCTGGCGATTTTTCGAACCCGAAACATTGTGTACACCCGCCAATTACGAGAAAGTGAGCTACGCACCCGTTTGTTGCTCGATTCGGTCGGGGAGGGAATTTTTGGTGTTGATTCCAGCGGTACTTGTACGTTCATCAATCCTCGCGCTTTGACATTGTTGGGTTACCAGGACGCCAGCGATCTTATCCATAAACCCATTCATCAGTTGATCCATCATACGAGTCCCGATGGATTACCGTGCAGGGAAGAGGAATGTAAACTATATTCGGCATTTCACAAACAGGGGAGTTTCCACGTTGAAAGCGAGTGGATGTGGCGAAAAGACGGGACTTCTTTCCCCGTTGAATACCGGTCGACACCCATTGTCGAAAACGGCCGAACCCTGGGTGCTGTAGCAGTATTCAATGACATTACTTCTCGTAAAATGGCGGACGATGCTCTGCGCCGCTCACATGAAGAACTGGAAACGCGCGTTAGCGAGCGCACGGCGGAGCTTGAGGCTACAAACACCCAGTTAAAGAACGAAATCAATGAACGGGAAAATACCCAGCACGCTTTGATACAGGAACGTAACTTTGTGTCCGCGATTTTATCAACCGTCGGTGCGCTGGTTATCGTAATGGATACACGAGGACGGATTGTGCGATTTAATAAGGCCTGTGAACAGGTGACGGGTTATCGCTTTGAGGATTTGCAGGATGAATATATTTGGGATTACCTGATCCCAAAGGAACAAGTTGAATCAGTTAAAAATGTTTTTAACAAACTGACTGCCG
>JASFMT010000155.1:0-7893 GCA_050117455.1 Gammaproteobacteria bacterium
TTTGCGACTTGACTACGCAACTATCTCAGGGAGAAAAATTCCATGGATTTATTGCAGAAATTTGTAGGCAATTTTAACTGGGAAATTCTGATGTTCACCGTGCTGCGGGTGTTATTGATCCTCGTTATTGCCTGGATTGCCCTGAAAATTATCCGGCGGCTATTGCGCAAAATGGAACAACGTTTATTGCGCGATCAACAGGGGGAAGATGAAACGCCCACAGAACAGGCGAAGCGCGTTGAAACATTGATTCGCCTGGTTCGGCAGGGTGTCGTCATTGTAGTATGGGTCATTGTGTTGCTGGTGATATTGCGAGAACTTGGTGTGGATATCGCACCCATTCTGGCCAGCGCTGGTATTCTTGGGTTGGCGGTCGGTTTCGGCGCCCAAAACCTGGTGCGCGACGTCATATCAGGGTTTTTCATGATACTGGAAAACCAGGTACGGGTAGGTGATGTGGCCATTATTAATGGTACCGGCGGCCTGGTGGAAAACGTCAATTTCAGGACCATTGTATTACGTGATTTATCCGGGGTCGTCCACGTATTTCCCAACGGTACCATTAACACCATGTCCAACATGACAACCCAGTGGTCCGCTTATGTGTTTGAAATCGGTGTTGCTTACAAGGAAGACGTGGACCGCGTCATCAAAATAATGCGGGAAACCGGCAACAAGATGCGCGAAGATAAAAAGTTTGGTCCATTAATGCTGGATGACATTGAAGTGTTTGGCGTTGATCAGTTCGCTGACTCGGCCGTCGTCATCAAAGGCCGGCTGCGCACCAAACCCATTAAACAATGGGATGTAGGCAGGGAATATCGCCGGCGCCTGAAATATGCTTTTGACGAAGCGGGTATTGAAATACCGTTTCCGCACCGATCCATCTACTTTGGCGAGGCCAGCAAACCCTTCGCCACGCAGCTATTCAACGAAACAGCCGATGAACAAAAGAATTGACAGAGCACGACTTATTAATGAAATTTTTCACCGGTTCATTTTGACTCGATAACCGGCTCACCGGCTACTCCCGAAATAAACTTCCTGCTCTTGCTGAGGCACGCCTGCTCAACCTGTTCCACGGCTTGATGTTTTGCAGAAGGATAGTACCAGATGACTTTGTTACCGGCCCCGCAACCACCAAGCGCCGAAGCGCTATCGCATGCTGAAGAGGACCATTGTCCCTGCATCATATCGTTACAGGCCTGGCGCCACTGCGATGTCTTGCCACCATCATAGTAGTCAATACACAACACGGAATTGTCCGCCAATTCATTCGTCTTGCAACTGCCGGCCACCGTCTTATCATCGCCACACCCGCCTGCACTCAAAACAACGAAGGCTAACAAACTGTTCGTAACCATTTTTATTCGCATACTTAATCCCGACTCCAAATATTTTTATGCCCGGGACGGCGATTGTTCGTGGTGCTTCCAGGCTTTAACAGCATCGCGAATGACGTTAAACGCCGAACGCAGAAACAGCACGGCAATAGCCAGGCCAACCACCACATCCGGCCAGTGCGAATGGGCAAGCCAGACTCCCGCCGCAGCGATTAACACCGACACATTGGCAATAATATCGTTACGCGAACATAACCATACCGACCGCATATTGACATCTTCTTCACGATGGCGTGTTAGCAATACAAGGCAAACCAGGTTGGCTGCCAGCGCCAGCAACCCGATTCCGCCAATCACTTCGTATTGTGGAATAACCGGATGAATGATTTTATAGATCACATGCCCCAGCACAAACAGGCCAAACGCGCCCATGATCAATCCTTTCAACAAAGCAGCGCCCGCTTTCCAGGCATCACTGCGCGCTACAACATATAAACTGAATCCGTAGGCCAGCGTGTCTCCCAACATATCGAGGGAATCGGCAAGCAACGCCGTAGAACCGGCCATCAACCCCGCGACAATTTCCACCGCAAACATAACCAGGTTGACACCCAGCACGATCTTGAGAGTGGCAGCCTGGCGACCGCGGAGTTTCTCCATCTCACAGGCTGCGTTGCTGCAACAATCAGACATCTTTTATCTCCTCGTGAACCCCGTGCCAGGCTGGATTACCGTCACTCGTCATCGCGCAGGGTTTCCACCCTCGCCAGTTCACCGTTATGATCAACCTGAATCACAAACCGGATAGGCCGGCAACATACGTAGCAATCTTCAATATAGTCCTGTGTTCCCGCCGATGCATCGATGGCAGTATCAAATGTTTCCCCGCAATAAGGGCAACTGACGTTCTGGGTATCCAGCATATCCATGGTATCAATTTCCGATCATGCCAGGTGCTGTTTTAACACATCCTCTTTGACAGGATACGCGATAGCATCGAAATTGCTAAACATGTTGCGCAGCTTTTGCAATTGATGTTCGTATTCCTGCTCGTAGAACACGATAACCTTAATGGTTTTGGTATGGGTTTGCTGCAAACGCTCGATGGTCGCCAACAGGGATTCCAGCGTACTGGTGCGATCACGAAAATTGGACTGGTAATTAAATTCGGCAACAACCACATCCGGCTTTTCCTTTCGCAATACGTTGATCGCCTTGCGCATGGCATGCTGCATATTCACCTGGTAGCCACAGGTTTGATAAAGCGACGTAAAATTGGGATAACCACCAAGCTCAACAATGGCCAGCAGTTTTTTGTCTTGCATCATTGTCAACCCTGATCGTCATTAACCTGAACCAGCCCGGCTCAGCGCTGTGTTTCAACCCAGACTCTTGGAGGCAATTTCGTAAACATCCTTGGATAAGCCCGGTTCTGCGGCAATGGAATCCAGCTGCTGCTTCATCAGTGTCTGGCGCTGCTCATCATACTTGCGCCACATGGTGTATACCGTGGCCAATCGCGCCGCGATTTGCGGGTTCATTTTATCGATCTCCAGGATCTTGCCGGTAAAAAACTGATAGCCTTCACCGCTTAGATCATGAAACTGCGACGGGTTGCCATGACCGAAAGCGCCAATGAGCGCCCGTATCTTGTTCGGATTTTTCAAAGTGAACGCTTCATGATCGACCAGTGCCTTGACACGTTCCAGGGTACCCGGCAATCGGGATGTCGCCTGAATACCAAGCCATTTATCCACTACCAGTGAATCGTTCTTCCACTTCTCGTAAAACTCATTCAGTGCCTGCTCTCGTTGCGGGCAATCGTTGTTCGCCAGCGATACCAACGCGGCCATAACATCGGTCATGTTGTTACCGCGGCTGAACTGCTGGTAACACGTATCAGCAATATCGCCCTCACCGGTTTCCATCAGAAAACCAAGGCAAGCGTTTTTCAGTTTACGTTTTTTAATATGTTCCTGATCGATACTGTATTCCCCATGAATAATGTTCTGTTCATAAACCCTGTAAAACGTGTCCTTCAATGCTTTGGCCAGCGTTTCACGGATAAAGCGGCACACCTGATGGATCGCGACCGGGTCAATGGGTGATACAAACTCACTGATATAACTTTCCGACGGCAGGCTGATAGCCTGCGCCGCCAGCGCCTTGTCGATGGTTTCATCTTCCAGGGTCTGTCGGCAGGCGTCGATGAACGGTTCCGGTAAATACAGCGGCCGATGCTGCTGGAGGTCGTCCACCAGCTGGCGGATAAGCTTGACGGCCAGTTGCTGCCCGGCATCCCAACGATTGAAGTCGTCGTTGTCATTAGCCATCAAAAAGTAACGCTCGGCGTCGCTTAAGTCGAGCTCCACTTTAACCGGTGCGGAGAACCCGCGCAGTAACGAGGGTACCGGCTGGGTTTCAACGTTGGCAAAGACAAAGGTTTCTTCCTCGTTTTTGAGTTGCAGCACCCGGGTGCCGGTCTGTGCCGAGGATTCACCCTGCAACTGCAGCGGCATGTCGTTACCGTCGTTATCCAGCAAACCCATTGCCAGGGGGATATGAAACGGCTCCTTGGTTTCCTGCCCGGGCGTGGGTGGGCATGCCTGCCTGATTGTCAGGGTATAGGTTTTATGGTGTTCGTCATAACTGCGACTGACATGTAGTTCCGGCGTCCCCGCCTGACTGTACCAGCGCCGAAACTGGGTCAGGTCTTCCTTGTTGGCATCTTCCAGTGCCTTGACAAAATCATCACAGGTCACCGCCTGGCCGTCATAACGCTCAAAATATAGATCGGTTCCTTTGCGAAATTTTTCGGGTCCTAACAGGTTAGATAACATGCGCACCACCTCAGCGCCCTTGTTATAAACGGTCACCGTATAGAAATTGTTAATTTCCACATAGGAATCCGGCCGTACCGGATGAGCCATGGGGCTTGCATCTTCGCGGAACTGGTGAGTGCGCAGGATATTGACATCGCTGATGCGTTTAACGCCCCGTGATGACATATCGGCGCTGAACTCCTGGTCGCGAAACACGGTAAAGCCTTCCTTGAGACTCAACTGGAACCAGTCACGGCAGGTAACGCGGTTGCCGGACCAGTTATGAAAATATTCGTGGCCGATGACCCCTTCAATACCTTCGTAGTCACCATCCGTGGCGGTATCAGGTTTAGCCAGCACGTATTTGGAGTTAAACACATTGAGCCCCTTGTTTTCCATGGCGCCCATGTTGAAATCATCCACTGCCACGATCATGTATATATCCAGATCGTATTCGCGGCCATAGACCTCTTCATCCCACTTCATGGCTTTCTTGAGCGATGCCATGGCGTGGTCGCACTTATCTGCATTGTGCGGCTGTACATAAATGTGCAGCGCCACTTCGCGGCCGGACATGGTGGTAAAGGTATCGTCAATTTTTGCCAGTTTACCGGCAACCAGGGCAAACAAATAGGTGGGCTTTTTAAAGGGATCCTCCCATTTGGCCCAGTGTTTCGTAGTGTCGCCGTCCAGTTCCCCTTGCCCCGCCAGGTTGCCATTAGAAAGGAGTACCGGAAATTTTTCCCTGTCGGCAACGATGGTGGTCGTATAGGTTGCCATGACATCGGGACGGTCATACATGTAGGTAATACGGCGAAAGCCTTGCGCTTCGCACTGTGTGCAAAAATTACCACTGGACAGATAAAGACCGTTAAGGCTGGTATTGGCCTCCGGATTGATTTCGTTTTCAATCTGCAGGCTAAACGCGTCAGGCACGTTATAAATCGTCAGGGTATCTTCATCAAGGGCATACCCCGATTCCGCCAACGGCTTGTCGTTAATTGCGACGGATTTCAAAATCAGGTTTTCACCGTGCAATACCAGCGGTTGTGTGGCGGCCACGCTTTCCCGGCGCCGGATACCCAGACGGGAGGTCACCTGGGTAGCGGTTTCATGCAAATCAAAATGCAGATCGACGGTATCCACCCAGTAGTCTGTTGGTTTGTATTCGGAAAGATAAATGGGGCGCGGTGCCTGTGGATCTTTTGCCATACGTCTTTAATCCCGTGGTTGGTGGTGGTTATGGTGCGATATAATTCGACAGTAAAGGAGACATTTTAGCTGATACTCTGGTTCAATCCGGAGCTCAATTTGCGCTAGAATACCACACCGGCGCTACAACCAATAACTGCAACAAAAAGAGTGTATTATGACTTCCAATGACTTGTGCCCCTGTGGTTCGCAAAAACCCTATAGTCAATGCTGTGAACCTTATATCACGGGTGCTGAAATTCCACCCACGGCGGAAGCGCTAATGCGTTCCCGCTATGTCGCCTACGGCCAGCAAAACAATCAGTATATTATTGATACCTGGCACGCGCCTACACGCCCCGACGACCCCAAACCCGCTGAAGACCGTGACGTGGAGTGGACCGGCTTGCAGATACTCAGCACCGAGCAAGGTGGGCCGGATGACGATACCGGCGTTGTTGAATTTCGCGCCAGTTGCCGTGTGAAAGGCAAAGCCGGTGGCCTGGATGAACGCAGCGAATTCATTAAGGAAAACGGCCGCTGGTATTATGTGGACGGCAGCACTATCAGGCCACAAAAAACCGCCCATTTAAAAGTGGGCCGGAACGATCCCTGCCCCTGCGGCAGTGGCAAGAAATACAAAAAGTGTTGCGGCAAAGCTGCCTGACTGTCATTGTCAGACGGGTTCCTTCAACGGCCATTATTAATCACCGTCGAGCCTTACTTTTTTTCCTGTGGATCATTGGATCCCTGGGCATGGGCCTTGATGAGCCGCAACAACAGCTGGTGTTTTTCATCAACCGTTACCTGGTCAGCATATTGCTGCCAAAGCTGATCGGCCTGTTGATATTGCTTTTGTGCCAGGTGTCCCACCATCGCGGCATAGGTCACCTGATCGGCGGGGAAAATATTCTGTTGCAGTAGCCCCCTGCCGAGCGAGATCATCTGTTTGACATCACCCTCGGCGATGGCTTTATTCAACAACAAACGCTGTTTCACCAGTGCCGAATACTGGCCAAGACATGGTGACGACAGCAACGTGTCCCAGATGCGGCTTAACTCCGACTCGGCTAGAAAAGGAGTAACCGCTTTAGAAATATAGTCCACGGACATAAGAACCACTTGCTCATCCGGCAGTTTGCTACAGTCTCCGGTCAACGACGCCAGGGTTGTAGCGCTTCGCCGCATCACTTCCGGCAGTTTATAGAACTGGCGGGTAAGCTGGTTTTTTATCAGGTACTCGCGAAGCAGCATGGCTGCATAGCCAAGATCAGACGGATAATAAAAACGGCTGGGCGTTATCCGGGTTTGCTGCCAGGGTGTCGTCTCGTTACGTAACACGCTGTAAGTATTCACTGGATCATCTTTCAAGGTCAAAATCTGCATCGCGTTGTGTTGCAGAAAACGGGCTTTGGTCGCGCGCAAATCCAGCACCGGGTAATAATCAGAATTAAATCGAATATCATAGGAATCAAACAGCGGATCGAGGTAAGCTTTATCGCCCAGCTTATGCAACCGGAGGTCCTGTGCATTACGCACCCGCACTTTCGCCAGTTCCGCGGCCAGGACAGGAAAACGAAACACGCTATTGGTTGGATCCCCCAAAGATTTCCCATTCGTCGCCACGATAATCATGTCGTTATTGTTGGCTGCATAAACCGCGTAGTCGTCAAATTGCTGGGACAATGCTTTCATCACCGATGCGATCAATGGCATGTCGATTTCATACAACTGCAACCACTGAGTAAAAACACCGTCGTCGGTCAGATAGTTTGACACCAGCGCATAAAACTCCCGGGAAAACAAACTGGCAATGCCGCTGACCCAGGGGTTGGAGGGTTCGGATACAATAAGGTCGTACTTTTTGTTGCGGGTGGAAAAAAACGATTTAGCATCGTCGATATAAATATGGCTGGCCGGATCGTTATAAACATTGCTGACCCTGGGTTGAAACCCCCTGGCACCTTCCACGATCGCCGGTTCAATTTCAACGGTGTCAACGGCTTCCAGTTGACCGGCGCTGAGCAAGGTATGGGTCGTTAATCCGGAGCCCAGCCCAATCACTGCTGCGTGCGTGCTTTGCGGTTTAATAGCCAGCGGCAACGCCGCCGCCAGTATCATGGTTGCTTCATCAGGAGAGGGTAACCCGTTTTGGGAAACATTAATGGACGCATCGGGTTTACCGTTGGTGATAATACTCACTTCGTTACTGGCTTTGACGCGCACCAGGTCCACCGACGCCGTTTTGCCGTCCTGATGAAACAACAAATCGGCATTTTCCGGCGTATAAAAATTCCCGTGACGATAAACACCGGATGCCATTTTATAGGAGTTAAAATCCACCAGGCCCGCCACCAGCAGCAAACACACGACTGTTACCGCCGCCGGCATGTAGTGATTGATTCGCTGGTTTAGCGCCGTTAGACCGGAGACCCTGGCGTAACGCAGCAAAATTAATATACCCAGCACGATATCAATGGATGCCCCGGTTACCAGCGTATTCTTCAAACCCATCGACGGCAAAAATATATGAATCG
>JASFMT010000156.1:0-7853 GCA_050117455.1 Gammaproteobacteria bacterium
TGACGGTAAAGCTGTCAACGCCGGAACCCGCGTCTACAACGGGTCAATCAACCATCGATGAACCGGCAACAGCGACACAATCCCATGAATCCACCATAGAGCAGGCAACCCAGGATCTGATCCAGGGCTTATTGGCGCAGGCCAAGCTGGATGTGGCGAATAATCGTATTCTGGAGCCGGAAAAAAATAACGCGGTTTATCGATATAAAAAAGTGCTCTCGCTACAGTCAGATCAGCCGGAGGCGTTGCAGGGTTTGGCGGTATTGACCAGGCGCTATGAAAACCTGATTAATGCCACGATTGATGAACAGTCCTGGGAACAGGCTAAACAGCAGATCGCGGAGCTGAAGCAGATTACCGATGATCCCCGGGTCATTAAACCGTTACAGGCGCGGCTAAAAGATTACGAGAAGCAACTGCAAACCATGGCTAAAAACCTGGCCCGGGCGGAGCAGTATATGAAAAGCAATCGGTTGACGCGTCCTGAGTCAGGCAATGCGTTGTTGCTTTATACCAAAGTGCTTGAAGTGGACCCGGATAATAAGCGGGCCAGCGAAGGTGTCAATAAAATTGTCGTCAAGCTGTCCGATTATTTGCGCCAGCAAATCAAATCAAGGCGGTTTTCCACCGCGGAAAAAACATTTTCCAAGATTGAATCCATAGATCCCAGTGCGCCGGTACTGGCCGAAGCGGAAGGCAAGCTCGCCGCGGTGGTTGAGCGGCGCAAGTCTGTCGGCAAATTGTTGAAATCCGCCGAACGAGATTTTATCCGCGGCAACCTGACGCGGCCGCCCGGCAACAATGCCTATGCCAAATACCGCAAGGTGTTACGCATCAGCCCTGGCAACAAGGAAGCAAAAAAGGGTGTTGACCGGATTTATGGGTATTATGTATCTTCCTATTACCAATATCTGGATGAGGCGCGGTTTAAAAAAGCTGAATCCATGGTTAATACCTTGCGGCGTATTGACTACGGCAAGAAACAAATCGTGATCCTGCGCCGCATGATTCAGGAAGAAAAACTTGCCGCCAGGAACGAACCTGAAACGATCAAGCTGATGTTGTCGCAGTTGGAGAAAGGCCTCAAAAACAAGGATCTTTCCGCGGTCGATAGCTTAAGTTCTTATAAAAACAAGAACCGTCAGTTTCTCAAGCAGTTGTTTGACAAGTATTCCACCTATTCCGTCAAGGTGATGCAAACCGATCATGATTTAAAGTCTCACCAGGCCAAAGCCCGGGTGAATTTTTCCGGCCTGGTTGTGGATGACAGCGACAACAATGAAAATCAGCAAAAAGATATCAAGCTGGATATAAAAGTCAGCCGGAACGAAGACAAGAAATGGACGATTACCTGGTAGTGTGTCACTGCTATATTCCATTGTACTAATCCGCCAATTGTTTCTCCGGCAAAGACAAACGCGCATTATCCGGACAATTGTCCTTGTATTTGCAACACTGGCATTACCCGGTTGTTCCTACTTGTACGCGCGTTCGATCTATAAATTTGAACAATCGGCAAAAGATGACCGTGTTCACTATGAGCCGGGTGCGGCTGCTATGGCCGAAGCCGTTTCTGAACAGTTGTCCGGGTGGATCGATCGGGTCGAGCACGAAGAATATCAGCCTTTCAAAAATGCGCGTGCGATTACTGTATATGTTTTTGACGACAAGCAACGTTACGCAAACTTCAGTCACGGATCCGTCAAATCCAGAGGCAGTTCATCCAGCAACGAAATTTATCTCTCGCCCCGGTTGCGCGAACGGCCCGGTTCACTGGCGCGTATTGTGTTACATGAACTTTCCCATGTGCACACCCGGCAATATACCGGTACCTGGCGATATGTTACCGATATCCCGGGATGGTTTGTTGAAGGCATGGCCGTGGTAACGTCACACGGCGGCGGGGCGGAAAACGTTACTGAACAGCAAGCAGTCGCGGCAATCCGCGGCGGTCATCATTTTATGCCGCGGGATCGCGGTGGTCTTTTCGGTCACTACTACGCCAGTGACTATGATTTAAGTCCCCACATGTATTACCAACAAGCAGGTTTATTTGTCCGCTTTCTCCAACAACGTGATGCCGAGACCTTCCATAATTGCTATATTGATTTGCTCAAAGGAAAGGCGTTCGCCAATGTGTGGCAGGACCGTTTTGGATTGACAATCGCTCAACTGTGGGATGAATTTGTTTATGACAACGTTGGCGAATGAAATAAAAGCGCTGGAAGAAAAACTGCTCCATTGTGATCTCAGAAAAGATCCACAACTGGTCGAAGAATTGCTCGCTGATGATTTTGAAGAACTGGGTAGCAATGGTAAGGTTACCGCCAGAGATGAAGTTGTTCAGTGGCTGGCTACCAAAGACAATGCGCTGCGATGGTCGATCACGGAATTCAGGATCCGCCAGCTGACACCGGATCTGGTGTTGGCCATTTACCGGGCCCGTCAAAAAGACCGGTTAGATGATGCCTATCAAGGTTCCATGAGGAGTTCCCTCTGGCAACGAAGTGGCAAAGCATGGAAAATGATTTTTCATCAGGGCACCAGGATCTTGCGGGAATAACACGGCTGACTTGCCGGTAATGAACAGGTGTTTTCATTGGCGGCGGCAATCCGGTGGATATTTTCGACAAGTGCGGCCAGGCGCTGATTGCGTTGCTAATTGTGCAAGTAGTAATGTTGTGGGTTACTTCGTGGTTATGCAAGCCTGGTGCTAGCCCGCCGCCGCTGCCCGTGGTTTTCGCCGGCTTTCGGTCAGCTTGAGTACGATGACAGTTAATGCCGGCAGGAAGGTTAGCGAAACGACAGCGGTGCCCAAAAGCCCGAACATCACGATTACGCCGACACCGCGATAAAGTTCGGTCCCCTCACCGGGAATAAACACCAGGGGTGCCAGACCACAAACCGTGGTCAGGGTCGACATGGCGATGGGCCGCAGACGCACTTCCACTGCATCGCGCACCGCTTCCAGCGCCGCCATACCGGCTTCGCGCACGTTGGTCATGGCCTGGTGTACGATCAGTATCGGGTTATTGACCACCGTTCCCATCAAAATCAAAAATCCCAGCATGGAAATCATGTCAAAGGGCAGGTTGATTTCCTGTAAGCCCAGCATCGGCAGCCAGCCGCCGAGGATGTTCAGTAACCATAAACCAAAGATACCACCGGCCACGCCCAGTGGAATCGTGGTCATGATCAGCAACGGAAAGCCCCAGTGGGTAAAGATGGCCACCAGCAGCAGGTAGATAATTATGACCGCGACAATGTAGTTGGCGGTTAACGCGTCACGGGTTGCCTGCAACTGGTCACTGGCACCGGAAATGGACATGGTGATGTTACTGGGTATCTCACCGGCCGTGCGCAAATAGTTCACCACATCCTCGCGCACCACTTTTACGCCGGTTTCCAGCGCCACGTCTTCCGGTGGAATGATGTTTAGCGTTACGGTTCGTTGACCGTTTAAACGGCGGATAATGTTGGTGTCCACCGTTTCGACAATCTCGGCAATGGATGACAGGGGAACAATGGCCCCGATGGGTGTATAAACCGGCATTTGGTTTAAACTGTCCAGTGAAGCTTCGGTGCCCGATTGGCTGTACAAGTAAATATCGATCTTGTCGTCGTCCATGAAAAACTCGTCCACAAAGGCGCCATCGGTCAATGCCGCCACGGTAAAACCAAAATCCTCGGTCGTCATTTCCACTTCACTGGCGCGGGTCCAGTTGGGTTTCACCTCTACCATGGGCTGGGACAATGACAACGTGGAAGGGTCTGCCCGCAAACGCGGTGATTCAAAGACTTCCTGGGCGCGGCGGTAGGCGGTTAACGCCGAACGGTAAATATCCGACAGGTTGGGACCGGAAATATCCAGGTTCACGCTGCGCGTGCCGCCGGAGTTGCTGGTGATAATTGAACCTCGGGTTACAAAGGAACGCATCGCGGGATATTCATTGTATTTCTTCTGGATCGCTTTCATTAGCGGTTTGATATGAGCCGGGTCCTTGGGTTGGGTAATGATCCGGATGCGCCGCGGTTGAATGCTCAAGTTCAGGTATTTAATCGCGGGTACTTCTGTTTCGCCGTTTTCAAATTGCTCCGGCGAATGTTCGGTAAACGTGAGAAAATATTCCTGAAGGTCATGTCCGATCCTGGCCATGGTTTCCAGGTTGTAACCCGGGGGCGAACTTAACGAGGCAAAGGTTTTCGGTTCCTCGCCTTCCGGTAAATATTCCGCCGCCGGCGTTAAAAAGAAAATGATGCTGAAACTAATCGCGGCCACACCCAGTATGATGGCAACCCGGTGCCGGTTGTCCTCAATCAACCAGTTGATGCCGTTAAGAATGCGATGACGAATATCTTTGGCCTGCCTGGCCGCGTCCTTGCCGTCGGAGCGAAACTGCAAGCGGGCGCTGGCGGTTGGGATCACGGCAATGGCCACCAGCATGGATGTTAATATGGACGCTGAAATGGCTATGGCGATATCCGAATAAAGTTGTCCGGCTTCTTCCTGGATAAACAGGATGGGCACAAAGACCAGCACTGTCGTTAACGTTGAAGCCAACACCGCGGGCCATACCCGTTGTACGCCTACGATGGCGGCGCGCATGGCATCCATGCCGCGGCGGCGTTCCCGCTCGATGCTTTCCAGTACTACGATACCGTTGTCGAGGGTCATGCCAATGGCAAAGGCAACCCCGGCCAGTGAAATAACGTTGACGGTGCGGCCGGTTAATAACAGGCCGATAAACGCCGCGATCGTACAAACGGGAATACCCATGACGCCCACCAGGGTGGCGCGCCCGGAACGTAAAAACAGAAACATCACCAGGCTGGCGAAGATCGCGCCGATGGTGAGGTTCTGCCAGACGTTCTGAATCGACGCCTGTACATAACCCACATCGTCGGCGATGAGGCGCATGTACATGCCTTCCGGGTTGAGTATCTCTGCATTAATGGCCTTCATTTCTTCCATGAGACCCTGTTTAATACTGATTACGTTGGAGCCGGGCTGGCGCCGCACGGACATGCCAATAACCGGCGCGCCATCGGTATAGGACAGCCGTGACAATTCAAAATGATCCAGCTGTATCCTGGCTACATCGCCCAGTCGAATGACCGAGTCACCCCGCCGCGCCAGTATCAGGTTGCGAAGGTCTTCCATATCCTTGAAGCGGCCGATGGTGCGTAACAGATAACGGCGTTTACCGGATTCAATTTCACCAGCGGATATATCCCGATTGCGTGCCCGGATGGCGTTGCGCACGTCACTGATGGAAATATTGCGCTCCGACAAACGGGCCGGATCAAGCAGGATTTGTATCTGGCGCTCCGCGCCGCCGTAAACGTTAACCTGGGAAATGCCGGGTATCGTTTCCATGCGGTTGCGTACATGGTCCTCGATAAAGTCCTGCATCAACACCATGTCCAGGTTGCGTGGGTTGCCTTTTAGCGGCGCCACCCGGAAGTACATAAACGAGTTACTGGAAAATGATGTCGCATATATTCGCGGTTCATCCACATTGTTCGGGTATGAGGGGACCTGAGACAGCGCGTTGTTGACGCGGATTAAAGTTTCGTTGAGATCAATCCCGAAGGGAAACTCCAGCTCTATGGAGGCGCGGCCAAACGATGACGACGAGATAATACGTTGCAGGCCGGGAATGCTGCGCAGGTATTCTTCCTGCTCAATGACGATTTCTTTTTCAATATCCTGCGGCGTGGCGCCCGACCAGGAGGTTCGTACCGTGATGGTGCGTACTTCCAGGTCCGGAATCATTTGCACGGGAATTTGCAGCGCGGCGACCACACCAATCACACTGATGATCAAAACGATCACCGTCATTAATGTGCCGCGTTTTACAATGGCGTCAAACATATACTAGTCTGCCATCTATTATGGGTTACTTTGCACCAGAACCGTTTGTCCTTCCTGCAAGGCTTCATTGCCTTCTACAACAACCACGGTACCCGCTTTCAATCCCCTGGTAATGGATACCTTGCCATCAAAGCTGTGGCCAACCGTCACCGGTTGTTCCGATACCGTTGTAGTTTCACTGCCCTGGTTGACTACCCAAACGGTTACCCTGCCGTCGGGATAGCGCAAGATAGCATCCCGAGAGACCACCACGCCGCGCCGGCCGGTGTTGAGCCGCAAAGTTCCGTGTGCTGACATGCCTGGTGTGATATTCAAGTCTTTCTCATCCAGCGTGACCCGCATGAGAAAGGTGCGGGCGTTGGGGTCACTTACCGGTACCGCTGCATCGATAATGGCAGTAAATTTTCGGTTGGGAATGGCATCCAGAGTAACCAGCACTTCGCTGCTATCGTCGATGTGGGGGTAAAATTCCTGGGGTACCTGAAAGTCCACGTGCAGATCATCAATAGCAACTAACGTGAGTACCGGTGTGCCGGGCTCGACCCATTCGCCCACATCGGTCATTCGATCGCTAATGACGCCGGCAAACGGGGCTTTCACGGCGTGTCGTTCGACTCTTGCCTGTTGTTTTTGCTGTTCCGCCAGCCGGCGCTCTACAACGGCTTTGGTAATATTAACTTCCGCTTCGCGCTGGTCAACTTCATCCTGGGAAATCGTTTTTTGGCTGCGCAATCGTTTGGCGCTTTCAAAACGCCGCTGCGCGTCAGCCAGTTGTGCGCGGGCTTCTTCGGTGGCTGCGCGGGCTGCCCGAAGGTTTAGTGCTTCAATTTCTGAATCAAGCTCTAAAAGAGCACTACCGCGTTTAACCGAATCGCCAATGTCGACCTCGATGGATTCCACCTGTCCGCTTACTTCTGTGGACAGCCGGCCTACAGTGGGGGAGGTGACCGTCCCTGTGAGGGGAACCTGTTTGATAACGGCTTCTGTTTCAGCGGTATCCGCTACGACTAATGGTACACGCCCCGGTGCAGCGAAGCCGGTTGTGCCAATAGCAGTACAACTGGCTATCAGTGAAAATCGACCAATGGCCCGCCGAATTGTATGTATAATGGTTGTTTTTTCGGCAGATCTGACAGCTAACAGCATGAATTCAACCTTATTTTCTCATTGTGAAGACAGAATTATCACCGTATCACCGTAAATGATGCAATAAACAATTAGCGCCGATCTCGACGAGATGGGACGATTACAGCCCTGTCATTGATTTAGTGAAAACAGACATGATTAGAACAGGTTTTTGCTACAGTAGTTCAGGCTCATTACATTGTTTCGCCTGTTGCGGACAGAGCCTGAAAATGGCGATATTTGATGTCTGGTTTGCTGTGTCATCGATAATTGAATTTGTTGACTCAAAGGGATAACCGTTAACGAGTAAATGAACGTCAAACCGCAATACCAGCTAGCAACACTATTATTATTTGTGATCGCAATTGTCACGGCACTAACCACGACAGCTTGCGGCAACAGCAAGTCGTTGACCAAAGAACAACGGCTCGCTGGATTTGAAAAGTCCGCTGCAGTCATAGAAACCAAAAGCGGTGAGCGGCACAGATTTACGGTTTATCTTGCTATTACATCAACGCAACGCAAGCAGGGCCTCAGCTTTATTACCGGGCTGGCCAGGGAAGAGGGAATGCTGTTTGTTTTTCCGCAGCCGCAACCCATCAGAATGTGGATGAAAAATACACCCACATCTCTGGATATGCTCTTTGTCGATCAACGGGGCTCAGTTTTGAAAATAGTGAGAAACACCACGCCCAACTCTACCGAAAGCATTCGATCAGGTACTCATGCCGCTGCTGTACTTGAGCTCGATGCAGGAACCGCGAGCCGATTGAATATCGATGTGGGTGACAGGCTGCTGCACGAACGACTGAACTAGCTACACAGTCAGGAACTCTTATATGTCATAGTGTTA
>JASFMT010000157.1:0-7844 GCA_050117455.1 Gammaproteobacteria bacterium
ACATAACCAAGCCATTCATTTGATCGCCAAAAAACCGGGTCAGAGAGCAATAGTTTCTAATATTAGAGAATATTGCTCTCTGGCACCTATTTCTCGAATTTCTCCCCGCTGTCGCCCGTCCGCTTATGCGGGCGTTCTCTATCAGTGTAGCGCTTAAAATACACTTTTCTTTAGTCACTTATCGATAATCCGGATTTTCATAGTCAAAACGACATCCGGCTTCCCATTCCGAGCGTTGATTGCCGTGCGCCGGTATCCCTTTATTGTCATTAACTATGCGCGCCAGATGCAGCAGGTTCCAGGTCATAAAGGTGGTATTGCGGTTGGTGAAATCATTCTCCGGTCCGCCCGAATCCTCATCACGATAGGATGGCCCCGGACCGGCTTCCCCTACCCACGCGGCGTCGGCTTGCGGCGGTATGACATATCCGAGGTGTTGCAACGCATAAAGTATTTTCATTGCGCAATGCTTGGCCCCGTCTTCGTTTCCGGTAATGAGGCAGCCGCCGACGCGGCCATAGTAAGCATACTGGCCGTGCTCGTTAAGCTCACCCGAGGAAGAATACAACCTTTCAATAACTTTGTTGCATATCGATGAGTTATCTCCCAACCAGATTGGCGTCGTAATCACCAGGATATTTGCCTGTTTGACTTTGTGATAGATTTCCGGCCATGCATCCGTTTTCCAGCCGTGCTCGGTCATGTCCGGATATACACCATTGGCGATATCGTAATCAACCGGCCGCAACACCTCGACGGTCACGCCATTCTTTTCCATGATGGTCCTGGAAATATCTATGAGACCCTCGGTATGTGACAGCTGCGGGGAAGGCTTCAGTGTGCAGTTAAGAAACAATGCCCGCAAACCGGAAAAGTCCCATTGACTGCTGTCACACCAGTGCTGTTGTTGTTGATTCAGTTGCATATACCATCACCTCCTTTGCCGGACGCAAAACGCCATCCCTGACAGCTATTGATCAAGTAGTGGTTGAGTGTAACGCCTTGACGCTCGGGAACGAACGACAAATATCAATTGTTTGTGGTTTTAAAAAGTAAATAATGTTTCCGAAGGAACTAGCTCATAAGTCGGGATCTGGAATTAATTATGTAATTTGGCGTCTATTAAAGGCAGCGGTTACGCCCGCGCCCAATAGCGCAATGACCGCCAGCGACCAGACCACCACGGCGCCGGAGGGCAAGTCAAGCAACGCGGATGCTATTAGTCCCAGCAGATACCCCAGCATGCCAATGCTATATCCAATCCATAACCGTTGATGCGATTGCAGGGCGCGCGTGGCCAGCGCCGGGATAATCAGTGTGGAAAACACCAGGTACACGCCCACCAGTTGCACTGAAAACGTTACCGTGATGGCGAATATGGTATAAAACCCGATACTGCCAAAGCGTTTTCCAAAGCCGAACCATGCGAACAGCAACAAGCCATAAACAACCAATGTAGGAATTAGCGACTCATAGGTTACCCACAGGATTTGCCCCACCAGTAACTCTTTTAACTGCTCACCGGCGTGAGGGTTGTTGGCCAGCAGCAAGATGCCGGCAGTGGCCGCCAGAATGAACATTACGCCGATAATGGCTTCTTCAATGTCCGGCCAGCGTCTTTCACACCAGTAAAGAAACAACGCGCCTGCCAGGGCCGTGGTGACCGCAATGACCTGCACTTCCCAGCCATGGGTTTCCCAGCCAAAGTTATACGCGGCGATCACACCGAGACCGGCAATTTGCGCGATGGCAAGGTCAATAAAGATAATACCCCGCCGCAATACTTCCTGTCCCAGGGGCACATGGGTAGATACCACGAGCGCGCCGGCAAGCAAAGCAGGCAACAAAATACTGAGTTCAACGGCCTCCATGTTTATTGAACCGCCTTTACGAGCAACTGCAGAGTGTGGTCGATTAATGCAATAAGATCCGTGGCCTGTTCACTGCCACCCACGGTAAACGGCAATTGCACCGCGGGAATATTGGCCCGTTCACTCAGCCACTTTGCGGACCGATTATCCTGATACGCCGTATAGATAACAAGTTTCGCGGGCTTCGCTTGCAGTTCCTTTAACAGTTTGGCCAGATGGCTGGTGCTGGGCGGTACACCCGGCTTGGGTTCCAGCGCCGCCGCGCGTTTCATGCCCAGCCAGTCCAGCAGGTAGGCAAAGTCCGTGTGATGCACCACGACCCGCACACCTTGCAGTTTTTCTTTGTGCGCTTCCCATTTTTGCGTGGCGCTTTGCAAACGCGACTGGAACTGTTTGCCGCGCTGTTGATAGCTGGTCGCATTGTCCGGGTCAATGGTTGCCAACCGTTCTGTGAGTTCGTCGGTGATGGTCAGCAAACGCCGCGGATCCAGGTGAACATGGGGATTACCCTGTGCATGCACATCGCCCTGGGAGCGGTCCAGCGTGGCGGGCACGCCGAGCCGTTCGACCTGCATCGCCGCCTCAAAGTAACCGGGCTGGCCGGGTTGGACTTTGCTGTTCGCGGATGAACGCAATAGCAATGGCAACCAGCCCACTTCGAGATCCGCGCCGGAGCAGACCACCAGATCCGCGCGGCGCATTTTGGCAATCAACGAAGGACGCGCTTCGATACGGTGCGGGTCCTGGAAAGCGGTGGTGGCCACATAAACTGTGGCGTCGTCGCCACCCAACTCCCGCGCCAGCGATCCCCATTCCGGTTCACAGGCAAACACATTAAGTTTCGCCTGCGCTATGCCGCTGCAGGCAAACACAGCGACAAATATCGATATACAGCTTTTGAAATACATGATCGTCGATTCCTGTTCTAGAAGTTATGGGCGCCGTGAGAACCCAGGCTCATCAGGTATTGGAAATAAATGCGGTTATCGCTGACTTCACCGGCATCGTCCTTCATGTATTGCACGCGGAAGCGGCTGTATTCACTGGGCGAATAATCCACCATGAGCGTGGCTCTTTCCGGATCGTGGTCACTGACCAGTTCCGTTTCCTCACCTAACTGGGCCGCGCTAAGACCTCCTGCGGCGGCATTGGATAGCGTGTTGTCCGATTCGAGATGGTCGTAGCGCAGACCGACGCGCCAGCGCGGCATCCATTGATACACAGCCTGCATGTAATAGCCACTTTGCTCGCCGTCATAATCAGCGGCCCCGGAGTCTACAGGATCGGCATATTCAAGACGACCATCCTCGTCACGCATGAAGTATTCGAATTGAAACTTGAAATTGCGTTGCCGCGGATTACCATTGGGTGACCATTTATAAACGAAGTCGATACCGGCAACACTGGTTTCACCGTTAAGCAATTCCAGGTCAACGTCGGCCGGTTCACCGCCATGGGCATGACCGCCGCCTTCCCGTACATCAAATTCCGTTGAATAGTACGACACGCCGGCCAGCCAGCTGGAACTGACACTGATATCACCGCCGGTTTTTACAAACAACGCCGCGCCGTTATTGTTGTCTTGGTTATCGCCTCCCGGAAACTCGCGGCCCGAGGTCACTTCCGCTCCCATCTCGATAAACAAATCGGTCGGCGCCAGCCAGCGCAATTGCGCGCCAGTGTCCAGCAAATGGTTGCCGAACATGGCCGCGTAAACCAGCGGCACGTCGGCAAAGTCATGGGCGTGATCGTGAACGGAATTGAGATACCCGATGCCGGAATAAAACTGGCCGCCCTTGATCGTGAAACCATTGCCAAGGCCCAGGGTTTGTATGTAAGCCTCTTCCATCTCCACCAGGGTTTCACCCTTTTCGCGCACAATGGCGGTATTGAACATACCGTAAAGATAGTTATCGATATTCGCGCTAAACGTCAGCTCGTTGTGGCCGGTGGTAAAACCTTTGTCGTAAATACCGGCTTCACCGGCCACCTGAAAACCGGGCAACTCAAAAGGTTCATCGTAATCGGCGTAACGGCCCTCCAGGGTGAGGCTGATCGCCGGGTTAAATTCATTGTTACTGATTCGGCCACCGTTATATGCGGTGGCCGAATCCGCAAAATATAGCATCACTGACACAGCCGCCAGCGAATTAACTGCAAGTTTGACACGGTATGGCACAGCAATTTTCTCCTCATAACAATCACCAACCAACTTGCTGACAAGGGGTCAACAAACCGGGTTTCAAATAACAAACTCAGAATTGATGATTTAGCTAAGAGGAGGAGCGCGAACTGCGTAGGCGAGAAAATCGCTGGAACGAGACAACGTGCATAGCGATGTTACGGTAATAGAGCTATTGGCGCAGGCTGTAACCGTTACTGGAAGTTGGATAAGCCCATTGGACAGGTGATTAGCTGCCAGGCATATGGAACATGCATCATTGTCCAGATGCAGGGGATGATTAAAATCGGCAAATACGAGAGCACTCTGGCTGACAAAAAACACCAGAACAAAAATCATAGCCTTCAACGAAAACCGGTCAGCTTGTTGAACGTCAGTCATATGTCTTCAGCAACCAGATTTTTCCATACGCGCCTGCATCACCCTGGTATTTTCCTGTTCCGTTAAAGTAGGATATGCCAGAGCAATATTAGTTCTACGAAAAATGAATATAACCACAAGATAGCAACTACAGGCAAGCCTGCATTAAAACCAAAATCGTCGTCAATAATACATTTTTTTAAAATACATAGAGTTACGGCAATATGCGGGAACAATCGACAGGTCGTCCAGTCACAATAGGCCGGGCAGGTACGTCACACATTATAGATAAAAATGCATGAAAGTAACCTACATAGACCACATCGTATTGACGGTTCATGACATCGACGCAACCGTCGCGTTCTATGAATCGGTGCTGGGGATGACAGCAGAGAGTTTTGGCAATGGCAGGATTGCCCTGAAATTCGGCAATCAAAAAATTAACCTGCATGAATACGGACATGAGTTTGAGCCAAAAGCCGGCAACCCCCTGCCCGGGTCACAGGACTTGTGTTTTATAACGGAAATGCCGCTCCAGGATGCGATGGATCACGTCAAAGATCAAGGCGTCGCCGTGTTAGAGGGCCCGGTTCAGCGCACAGGTGCGCGGGGACCCATCATGTCATTTTATTTTCGAGACCCTGACGGAAACCTGGTTGAGATAGCAAATGACGCCGACGTGTACGATGAAGGTAGTTAGTCTTGTTACAGGCTGCCCTGCCTAAATTGGACTGGCCTTACATCAACGGCCCTGCTTTTCATCGTGTTCCAGCAAATCCCTGAAATGGCGGACATGATTGACATAGACTACAGCCTGCCCGCCACGAGCGTAACCATAGTCAAGGGTTTGATAATACTTTTTCTGCGGCAACAACTCCAAAGCCTCTTCAACGTCACTCCAGTAATCAGGATTGTTGCCCAGTGTTTTGGCCAGCTTTCTGGCATCAGACAAATGTCCGAAACCAACGTTGTAGGCCGCAAGGGCCATCCAGGTTCGGTCCGGCTCACCAATGGTATCGGGCAACCGGTCATGCAGTTGCCGCAAGTACCTGGCGCCCCCCATAATACTGGTCTCGGGCTCCAGCCTGTTGTCAACACCGAGGTAATCAGCCGTTTGCAACGTCAACATCATGATCCCTTTTACGTCGGTAGGGCTGGTGGCGTCCGGATTCCAATGGGATTCCTGATATGACAGCGCCGCCAGCAACTCCCAATCAAAATCATATTCTTTCGCAGCCTGTTTGAACCAGCGTTGAAAATCAGGCAGGCGGTCTTGGATATGCCGCTCGAAATAGATGGTATCGGCATAATCGAAGACCACGGTATAGCCATAGTATCGCTCCAAAAGCTCATCCATTTTGCCTTGCGCTTTGAATTGCTTGAACCAGTCAAACATGGCCTGTTTCAGCGCCGCTCGATCGGGCCGCATGCTCCAGGCCAATGGCTCAAATTCAGATAGTGGAAAAGCCAGTTTAAGCGCTGGGTAATAGCGTCGATTAACGGCGAATATATTGGAATCCGCCACAGTGCAGAGCGATGCCTGCCCGGCAACTTTTTTCAGGAGTAACTCGGTATCCCCGTCGTTCTCTACCTGCCAGGTGAGATCGGGATATTTGGCTTTAAGTTGCTTGAGACGGAATAAATAACTGGCTCTCGATGCGACCCGGAAATTGGATCCGTCGATTGTATTGATTGATGATGGAAAGCGATAGTTGTCCCGGTGGCAGATGATCTGTTGTTGCACCCACTGATATTCCGGACCATAGCTCAGTTCGCCGTTCGGTTTGGCTGGCTTCAGGATACCTGCCGCAGCGAAATCCCCTTGACCGTTGCTAACCGCGTCTAAAATGTCGGCAATCGTGCTTTTAACAACATAGCGGGGTTTTACCCCCAGACTCTCGGCAAACGCTGCCGTCATATCATATTCAATACCGGCGAATTGACCATCGTGCGTTTGATAGTACGTGGTTGGCGAATTGCGGGTGACAACGATAATTTCACCCAACGCTTTTATTATTTTTAGGTAACTTTTTCCAATTGCTTCCGCACGCAGACCTCCAGAACACAGTAGCAGATACACAAGCAACAGGCTTGACAGCACATAAGGAGCGACACGCAAGTGAAATTTATTTGCTCTTACATCCATAGATTGACAGGCATTAATACCCGATAGCAGCCGAAATAGTGAAATCATTTAGCATCACGATAGAATATTACTCTCCAAACAATGTACTGGATTATGTTACAGCGCTATTTAACACTATGGATTGATAAAAATCATTTTGACTGACATCCAGCGAGCGACAACCAGGTTTGGCGTGACAAGCCAACCGATTTACAGACGTTTAAAAAGGTTGAGTTTGCAGTTGTTCGGGGTCATGCAAAAATGTGGCAGAATGATTAGTGAATCCGGCAGGTTTAATTACTAATAAAATTAATATAGTTTTATACACCTTACGTACAGCTCGCAGCGTGATAAGCACGAAACGAACTGAAGCCACGATAGGCCAGTCCAATCCGCTGAACACAAGTGAGCATGAAACTATAACATGACGTATACACCGTTTTTCTCTAAGGCATTGTACCAATTCCTTTTTTAGCGCTCCAAGCGAGTAAATAAACACAAAAAAATGACAAATCGCAAAGCAGCCAATGGTAATACCCAAAGCACGTCGTACAACAGACCCATAATCAGTTTTATCCTTAGGTCCGTAAGTGAAGTATCCCTGCATGACTAGCCATTACCACTCGCAGGAAAAAACCTAAACTACCAAGCCGAATTTTACCCAGGAGTCCTGTGCTGCTGGTTGGCATACAAACAAGTCCAATTGATAACCCCACACCTCCAACAATTCTACCCTGAATGCTGTGCCGGATCACTGCGGCGGTATTCGAGTTTGTTTTCTTTGATATAGCTCATATTAATCTTTAACGATCTCGGCTAGTTTGTAAAAACGTGGATCAAATACCTCTTCCTTAATTCAAGGTTTTGATGGTTGCGCAGTTATAGTCGAAGACTGTGAGCTCCATACTGGGCTGAGTCATTCGCCGCAAACCACGGAACCAGGCACAGAAAAGATCAACGTCCATTTATTTACGGGTGCCTTATGAAATACAACACAAAGACCAAGATGCTGGAATTCGCGTCTGACGAGAGTGTATTTCAATTTCACGATCAATTAACCGAAATAATGCGCTTCGCCATGAGCAGCGTTGGGGACGATGGAACCAGCGAAGACGAGGCCATAGGGCTTACCCGTGAATTCTTTGAACAATATTCCGCTTTGTCAGATGCGTTGAGGTGCTTGCGGGCGCACATTCCGCGAGGAGAGATCAAATAACAAACATTGTGTTTGGCTGACAGATCTTACTATTTAATTAATACGAAGCACGGAGCTTGTTAATGACTAAGGATGACAAGACTAAAAGAA
>JASFMT010000158.1:0-7825 GCA_050117455.1 Gammaproteobacteria bacterium
AACGTAAGGTTATCGAGAAAGCAAAAGGAATCTTAATGCGACGCCGAACCATGGATGAAGACTCGGCATTCAAGCTAATGCGAAAAATGGCGATGGACAAGAACCAGAGACTGGCGGAGGTTGCAAAAAATATTGTGCACGTGGATACATTGTTTACCTGACTGCTGGCCCACAGAAGAATAAACAATGGGTAATTTTGAATGTAATATTCTTTTGAATTTGCTGACGTTGTGCTGATTTTAGAGGTACGGATTTGATGTGAAGGTAATAACAAGGCCTCGATGTTAATTTTGCACCGGACGTCGAGGAAATGTGGGTCGTGGTTTACACGCTGCTCGCCGGTACCATGAAAAACGCAGCGGCAAAAGCGGCCTGACTTTTTCGTTAAACTGCCAAAGATCTCCTCAATGGGGTGTTCTGTTATGCTTGCAGGGCATCCCTTTTTTCGTACCGCCGTGGTTGAAATCGTCTCTGAGGTTCTGGTCTACCCGTGAGTTTGCGGCCCGGATGCGCTATCATTGTCTTATTATGTATACGCGTCGTTATTTTTGGGCCGCCTTAACCTTGCCGCTGGCGGTGGTATTGGGAGGCGTGTTGGTTGCAACGATGCTGACCAGCATACCGGTGCTGGCTGTCGGAACGCTGGTGGTCCCCTATCTCAGTTTCGCTGTTGTGATGTATGTCTGGTCGTTACGCCAGCCACCCGCCGCTATTCGCAGAATGGTTTACCGCACACCACTGATTTTTCTGTGTTTCCAGGTTAGCTATCAGGTGCTGGAATACAGTACCGGCGTTTCCTTGGCAAAAGACCTGGTTGGGCTGGGTGGAATCCTGGTTATTGTCGGGATTTATATCGTTATGCTGGGATACGTCTATGTGTTCATAATGGAGCAGGGTTATTTATCGTACCTGTACCAGAAACGTCACCGCCATACGACAAACCGCTCCCGGATTCGCTGTTAACCGTCAGACCTGCTCTAAATCATTAGCCGCGCGGCGGTAATTGGATTCCCGCAAAAGACTTTAGCTGGTTAAAGATTTTGGCTGGTTACGGTTAACTAGTTACGATTGATTTCCGCCTTGTTGCGCAATGACTTGATGTATTGTTCGATCTGAACATTTTGCGCACGCATCTGTAGCTGTTCGCGCATTTGTTCAAAAGGCGGTGGTGGCACATCCCGCACTTCCTCTCTCAGGATGACATGCCAGCCAAACTCGGATTTAACCGGTGATTTGGTGTATTTGCCATTGTCGAGTTTTTCCACGGCATCGGAAAATTCCTTGACCATTTCGCCCGGCTTAAACCAGCCCAGGTCTCCGCCATGCGCGGCACTGGGGCCGGTGGATTCCTGCTCGGCCAGTTTGGCAAAGTCAGCGCCTTTGTCGAGTTTGGCAATGATATTTCTGGCGGTATCTTCTTTTTCCACCAGGATGTGCCGTGCCTTGTATTCATGGGTGGTCATATCCTGTTTGCGCTTGTTGTATTCCTTTTTCAGCTCTTCATCGGAGATCCGGCTGGCCTCGGTAACGTTTTTCAGCATCGCGCCGGCCACCACGTTTTTGGTTAACAGGTCAATCTGGTCCTGAACAGCTTTGTGTTTGTCAACGCCATTTTTTACCGCGTCCTGGTAAATTAACTCCCGGTTGATTAATTCCTCGATCATCATTTGCAATTGTTGTTTTTTGGAAATGTTTTCGATGAAGCCGCGGCTTTTTTGATAAGCCACCAGCATGCTTTCGGTGATTTCCTTGCCGTTTACCACTGCCATCACCCGTTCGGCAATGGCTCCCTGTGAAACAAGCAGGGTAAGTAGTGAAACATTGACAACAAAACTGGTTTTCAAAAAATTCATGTCTAATTGTTCCTTCGCTGCGTTCGCTTAACGGTTGGCAAGTCGTTTATGTTTAATCGGTAATGGTGGGTTGGTTACGGAAAAACTTTTTTGAAGGGTTTTACGGTTACGTTTTTATAGACACCGGCGGCCACATAGGGATCCTGCCTGGCCCAGTCCTGGGCTGCCTGCAGGGAGTCAAAACTCGCCACGATGGTGCTGCCGGTAAAACCGGCATCGCCCGGGTCCTCGCTGTCCACCGCAGGGTTGGGGCCTGCCAGTAATAACCGATTCGTGTTATCTAATTCAGTTAACCGTTGCAGGTGTTGATCCCGAACCGCAAGGCGTTTTTCGAGGCTGTTGTCGGCGTCTTCGCCGATAATGACATACCACATATTATTCCTTTTCGATTTCCGCCGGTTCCATATGACGTGACATGTAAACAGCCTGGGCAATAATAAACAGGACCGTCAGCCCCATCATGCCGAACAACTTAAAATTAACCCAGGTGTCGGTATCGAAATTATAGACAACGAACAGATTGGCGATGCCCAGGCCAATAAAAAATATCACCCAGCCCATATTGAGCCGTGTCCAGACGGGTGACGGCAAGGTGATGTTGCTGCCCATCATACGTTCAATAATGGTTTTATTGCCAATGAACTGGCTGCCCAGAAACGCAACGGCGAAAATCCAGTTTACGACTGAAGGTTTCCATTTGATGAACATTTCGTTGTGCAAAATAATCGTCGCACCGCCGAACAGGACTAATATCACCAGCGTGACAAGATGATTGTTATCGATGCGTTTATTTTTGAACCAGACAATGCCTACCTGTATGAAAGAGGCGGCAATGGCAACCGCGGTGGCCACATAAATGTCGAAAAGTTTATAAGCGGCAAAAAACAGAATAATGGGGAAAAAATCAAATAAAAACTTCATAGTGTTGGATTGTAGTCAAAGATAGTTTTTAAATCGTGATGACATTAGTAAACAATGCCGGTGGATTTAGGTCATATTAATTTGGCTGATGTCTATACGTATACCGATACGTATAAATAGTCTTAGCCAGTGGTTATTTCGGCATTTGGACAGCCGGGTTTAACCGGAATTCCAAAACCCGCAACAATTTATCATAATGTGGTCTAAACTGCCTAATTTTGAACGTTTTTGACAAATTATCAACATCATAGCGCGATTTCGCGTACCATGTGCAGCCATGTCATTGATTTACGATTTACACGCCCATTCCATTGCCTCAGACGGATCACTGACCCCCACGGAACTGGTTGCCCGCGCCCGATCCCGCAACGTGGATGTGCTGGCGTTAACGGACCACGATGTGACCGATGGTTTGGATGAAGCAACGCATGCCGCGCAACAACACGGCATCCGGTTGATACCGGGGGTGGAGGTTTCCGTCACCTGGAATGGCGCCACCGTGCATATCCTGGGTCTTGGAATCGATCCGGCCAACGATGTGTTGCAACGGGGGCTGCAGACGTTGCGCGATTTCAGGTCCTGGCGCGCCGAAGAAATTGCCCGGCGCCTGGAGAAAGCCGGTATTAGCGGCGCCCTGGAAGGGGCGAAGCAATATGCTACCGGATCGCTCATCAGCCGCACGCACTTTGCTCACTACCTGGTGGATACGGGGCATGCCAAAGATCTGCAGGCGGTGTTTAAACGCTACCTGGTGCACAATAAGCCGGGGCATGTTCCCGGGCAATGGGCGACGCTGGCGCAAGCGGTGCAATGGATCAATGCCGCCGCAGGCCAGGCGGTGATTGCGCACCCGGCCCGTTATCGTTTGTCCGCCACCAAAATGCGCCGGCTGCTGGAGGAATTCAAGAGTTGTGGCGGTGTGGGATTGGAGGTAGTATCCAGTTCCCACAGCCAAAGCGACTGCATAACCATGGCGCGTCACGCAAAAACCTATGAACTTCTGGCCTCCCGCGGGTCCGATTATCACGGTCCCAAACATGCCTGGGTCGAGCTGGGAAAGATTCCGCCGTTGCCGGATGAGTGTCAGCCGATCTGGAGTAGCTGGCAACAGGGTTAGCTGATTCCTTCATTCTTTCCATCCTTCCCGCTTGTCGTTCTGCCGAAACAGTCATTCCACGATGACAGGGTGAATGATGGATTGAGAGCGGAATATGGCGTGGTTCTTGATGCGACGATGGTGTCGGCGGTTTTGGTTTAAACATCATTTTATTAATGTGGTAAGACGAGTATTGGATGGCAGCGCAGTTACTCACAATTCATCCCGATAACCCGCAACACCGGCTGATCAAGCAGGTGGTGGACGTGTTGCGTGATGGCGGCGTTATCGTGTACCCAACGGACTCGGCCTATGCGTTGGGATGCCATATCGGGGATAAAAAAGCCATGGAACGTTTGCGGCGTATCCGTGACGTAGGGGACAAACATGACTTTACGCTGGTGTGCCGCGACCTGTCGGAAATTTCGCTGTATGCCAAGGTCAGCAACAGCCATTACCGGTTACTGAAGGCGCTGACCCCGGGGCCCTATACCTTTTTGCTGAAAGCCACGCGGGAAGTGCCGCGGCGGCTGCAAAATCCCAAGCGCCGCACCATTGGCATCAGGGTGCCGGAGAATAATATTGCCCATCTAATACTCGACGTGCTACGGGAACCCATTATGAGTTCCACGCTGATTTTGCCCGATGCCGATTTGCCTATGAGCGATCCCGATGAAATCTTCGATCATTTAAAAAACAATGTTGACCTGGTGGTCGATGGCGGGTTTTGTGGCATTGAACCGACCACGGTGCTGGATCTGGTGGATGATGAGCCGGTGGTGGTGCGCCAGGGCAAAGGCGATATATCCCAATTCGTGGAACAACAGTCCCTGTAACCATAACCCCGGCAACAACCGATATAAGTGTTTCAAATTGTGACTATTTTATTGAAATCCTGTATTTTTCGGGGACTCAGTCAGTTAAAGCCGCTACAATTCGCCCATGGGTGAATTGAGTAAAATTCAGTTTCTGGCGGTGGCGGCGCTGCCCATTATCTTCGCGATCACCGTCCACGAAGTGGCTCACGGCTGGGTCGCCAAGCGCCTGGGGGATCCGACGGCGATGATGATGGGGCGGTTAACTCTCAATCCCATCAAACACATTGATCCCATCGGCACCATTTTATTGCCGGTGCTGATGCTCTGGACTACCGGTTTTTTATTCGGCTGGGCCAAACCGGTCCCCATTACCTGGGAGAACCTCAGAAATCCCAAGCGCGATATGGGCATCGTGGCCATCGCCGGACCGGCGGCGAATTTGATCATGATTTTTATCTGGGCGCTGGTGCTGAGAATCGCCCTGTTGTTGCCGGCGTCAGCGGGATCCTTGGGCGTGCCGCTGGTGTACATGGGTTTTGCCGGTATTTTTATCAATACTGTATTAATGACGTTAAATCTGATTCCCATTCCGCCGCTGGATGGTGGACGGATTGCATCCAGCTTGTTACCTGATTCCCTGTCTTCGAAATTTAATCGACTTGAACCCTTCGGAATTCTTATACTTATCGTTTTATTGATCACCGGTGGGCTGGCGATGATCCTGTTGCCGGCGATCAATGCGATGTTGATCGTAACGTCGTTTGTATTCGGGATCGATTCGAGCCTGCTGAACATGCTGGGTTCCTGATGCTTCAACCACTAACAAGGAGACCATTTTGAATTCTGTACCATCCCAGTATCTACGGGTATTGTCGGGTATGCGCCCGACAGGGCCATTGCACTTGGGACACTATCACGGGGTATTAAAGAACTGGCTGCGCCTGCAACACGAGTACGAGTGTTTTTTCTTTGTGGCTGACTGGCACGCGCTGACGACCCATTACGACGATCCGTCCGATATCTCCCGTAACGCCTTTGACATGGTTGTGGACTGGCTGGCCGTGGGAATTAACCCGGGGTCCGCGCATATCTTTATTCAATCCCAGGTATTGCAACATGCCGAGCTGCATTTGCTGCTGTCCATGGTGACACCGTTGAGCTGGCTCGAGCGCGTACCCAGTTACAAGGACCAGCAGGAGAAGTTAAAGGAAAAGGATCTGGCTACTTATGGCTTTCTAGGATATCCATTGTTGCAAAGTGCGGATATTCTGATATACAAGGCAGGGCAGGTACCGGTGGGTGACGACCAGGTGGCCCATGTGGAGCTGACCCGCGAAGTGGCGCGCCGCTTTAATCATCTTTACGGCAGCGAGCCCGACTTTGTGGAAAAAGCCGAGGCTGCGGTGCTGAAAATGGGTAAGAAAAATGCCAAGTTGTACAGTAACTTAAGACGAAGATTTCAGGAACAGGGTGACGAAGAGGCACTGGATACCGCCCGTGCCCTGCTGGAGTCCCAGCAAAATATTACTCTCGGTGACCGCGAACGGCTGTTTGGATATCTCGAAGGGCCGGGTAAAATAATCCTTCCTGAGCCGCAGGCATTATTGACGGAATCGCCAAAAATGCCGGGACTGGATGGTCAAAAAATGTCAAAATCGTACAATAACACCATCGCGCTCAGGGAAAATCCCGAGAACGTCGAGAAAAAGTTGCGGACCATGCCCACCGATCCCGCGCGGATTCGGCGCTCGGACCCTGGCAACCCGGCCAATTGCCCTGTATGGGATTTCCATAAGGTCTACTCGGATGACAAGACCCGGCAATGGGTGCAGGAAGGGTGTACGTCTGCAGGCATTGGTTGCATAGACTGCAAGCAACCGGTGATTGACGCGGTATTAAACGAGTTGAAGCCTATTCAGGAACGCATGCAGGAATACCTGGATGACCCCAAGCTGGTGCAAAACGTCATTACGGAAGGGGTCGACGCGGCGCGGGATGTAGCGCAGGACACCCTGGAAGAAGTCCGCGAAGCCATGGGATTGTCCTACCGGTAGAGGCGAATTTTTTCGCGGTTCAGTAAGCTTTATTAACGCACAGGGTTACAGCACAACATGTCAGAGGTTGCCGACAACGTGGTCGAAGAAACATCCGCAGATGCCGACGCAAATGAAGCGTCGCCTGTAACCGAACATGCGCCCGAACAAACCCAGGCGCAGCAGGCTTCAGAACAACATCAGGTGACGCCCATCGCACGAGTGCAGGGTGCGCCGGTAACCGAGTTGCCCACGGACCTGTATATTCCGCCGGAAGCTTTGGAGGTGTTTCTCGAAGCCTTTGAGGGGCCGCTGGATCTACTGCTGTACCTGATCAAGCGCCACAACCTGGATATACTCAATATACCCATTGCCGAGATTACCCGGCAATACATGGAATATGTTGAGATGATGAAAGAATTACAGTTTGAACTGGCAGCGGATTACCTGGTCATGGCGGCGATGCTGGCGGAGATCAAGTCCCGCATGTTATTGCCGCGCCCGGTCAGCGAAGAGGAAGAGGAGGACGATCCCCGCGCGGAACTGGTGCGCCGCTTACAGGAATACGAACGCTTCAAAACCGCCGCTGAAGATCTCAACGAACTGCCGCGCCTGGAACGCGATAACTTTGAGGTCTCGATTGCTGTACCCGAGACGAACGTGCGGAAACTGCATCCGCACGTCGAACTCAAGGATTTATTGCACGCCTTCAAGGATGTGCTGGTGCGCTCGGATATGTATACCCACCACCATATTCAAATGGAACCCTTGTCGGTGCGCGAGCGAATGTCTATTATCCTGGAGCGGGTGGAACCGGGTAAATTTATCTCGTTCCGTGAACTGTTCGATCCCCAGGAAGGACGGCTCGGTGTCGTTGTTACCTTCCTGGCGATTCTTGAACTGGTCAAGGAATCCCTGATCGACCTGATACAAACCAATCCCTATGAACCTATTCACGTTACGGTAGCTGAATCATGCCAGTCACAGACGAACAATTAAAACAAATTCTGGAAGCGGCAATCATGGCATCCACCGAGCCCATGAGCGTGGATAAACTGATGGCGCTGTTTACCGAGGACAAGGAACCGCCCACCCGCGATACCG
>JASFMT010000159.1:0-7720 GCA_050117455.1 Gammaproteobacteria bacterium
TCAGTAAGCAGCAATGGCAACCAGATCTTTGTTGCCGATACCGGCAACAACCGGGTCCTGGGTTGGGATTCCTTTCCTGCAGCTGACGGTCCGCCAGCAACAACGGTCATAGGGCAAGCTGATTTTACATCCACTACCACGGGTATCTCCGCGAGCGAAATGACGACCTACGACAATGTATTCGTTGCCCGGGAAGGGGTCTACGTGGTGGACAGCCACCGGATATTACGATTTAGCGAACCCTAGCTCTTTCGTTACAGCCCTCTTTCTTTGGTTAGTCGATTGTGAATTGGCCGCCGTACAAGAGGGGCGGTCGACTCATTAGTTGCTTGCCCTTTTTGTTACCAGCGACGCAATAACCTGTTTTTATGGTTGCGACTCCAGCTATTTGTATAAAAAACAGTAAAATCAATTGGTTACAATAATGCCGGCAGATGTCCGGCCAACATACCGGTGTTATTTCTCACTTCGCCTGTGTTGTCAGTCTCGCTGTAAACTCCTCACCCCTATAAATTTTTCACTCGTTTTGACGATATAGATCTAGAAGGGCTTCTATCAAAACGATCAGGCGAGTAACTGGAGAAAGATCATGGGTCTGTTGGACGATCTCAAGCAACAAAGTGAAAGTAAAAAAGCGCAGGAAAGTCAGGAAAGTCAGCGCAAGGAACAAGCGGAACAGTTTTACCGGGCGAAGGTTCAGCCCAAGCTGGCGCAAATCTACACTCACTATGCGGAACTGACCAAGCATCTCAACTACGTAAAACCTGATACGGTCGCCAAGTACGTCATCAATGCGGCGGGGCTGGAAGCCGAATTCAAGCAGGGTGACTATAAAGTCCAGGTCGACAGTACCACCGATACCAATTACATTTCCATACGCTGTATCTGCACCCGTCCACAAATGGTCGAGTTTGTTGTCGAGGATCCCAGCGCGATCAATAAGCACAAGAACTTTCTAAACGAGCGTGGATTGAATTATCAGGTCTACCCGAGAAACAACGGGGAACCCGGTGCGCGGTTTACCATCGAACCGGAAATTGCCGCTGAATTATATTTTGAGGGTAAACGTGAATCAGGCACTATTGAACTGCACGTAATCAATTTCGAAAATCTGGGGCGTCGTAATCGTACCTTGCAAATCAAGGATATCAACGACCAGTTTCTGGATGGCCTCGATCGTTTCATGGTTCGTGAAAACGACAATTTCTTCAAACTGGATATTGATGACAAGGCCAAGGAAGAAATTCGGGCCAGGGTGCAGGCCGAACAACGCCGGCGTCAGGAAGAGCTGGCGGAAATGGAGCGCCTGGCGGCGGAAGAAGAACAACGGGCCAAGCTGGCAAAGGAAGCCAAGGGCGGCAAAAGAAACCTGAAGCTGGTAAAAAATATTCCTACCAAGAAAATATTCAAGTCATAAAGACGAAATTTCGCGGGGTAAAACCAGCAGCAACGCTGCTATCGTAATTCGAGGAATGCGATACAGTCTTCCGGCAATTCCAGGTGGACCCGTTCCAGAATCCGTTGTTCCTGTTCCCGGGACATTAAGTTTTTATGATCGCCAACCTGTCCCTTGCGGATAAATCGCTGTTCCATAAACATGGATTCACCCGAATCAAAACGGGCCACGAATTTGTCGCCATGTTGTTTCATCCAGGGAAGAGAACAATGATCCAGAATGGCTGGTATTCGCTCCTCAGCAACATTCCACTGCAAAAAATCGACGATCGAACGGACGCCGCTTTCCAGATCCCTGACCATGTCTTCGTAACGCAGCCATAACACATTGCGGTCGTGAATCTGCGGCCACCAGCTTTTTACATTGCGGTACCACGCTCCGAACGACATCCATTGTTCAAAGTAGTCATCGAAAGAGGCCGGGCGTTGCATGTCAAAATATGCCAGTGCTGTATCGGTCATGGCCATTACATGGTGATAAAAACTGGTACAGCAATCCCGCGGATCCCTGGAGGTTAAGACGATATTGGCAACATCAGCGCCAGGTGTTTGATCAAAAGTGCAATGGGTTTTGAAGATGCGGGGATCTTTCATCTGGTTGTATTGTTGCAGTCGCTCCCGCCAGGGTTTTTGTTGCCGCGGCAGCTCCAGCCAGGGAACCACCTCATCAATAGTGGAAAACGAAGTATCACCGCCGGATTTCAGCTGGTAAAGAATCTGCTGCATCCAGGTGGTGCCCGCTTTTGGCGCCGTGGTAATCAGAACATCGGAAGATCTGGCGCAAAAATGCGCCAGAATATTCGGATCGTGCAGGAGTGAAGGTTCTCCCCACTTGGGGTCGATACCAGCAGTCATTAAATCTTGCGACTGATATCAGTAAAGGGAGCAGGTGGTGTTTCGGAAGGAAATCATTCGTGGTCGTGACCACCCGGGCCATGGACGTGGCCGTGATCCAGTTCTTCCTTGGTGGCTTCGCGTACATCAACCACTTTGACATCAAAATTCAGATGATAACCCGCCAGCGGATGATTGGCATCTACAGTGACTTCGTCGTCTGCAACGTCGACCACGGTTACAGTAAGGTGCTGGCCGTCAGGTCCCGCGGCATGATATTGCGCGCCGACACGAATCTCTTCTTCGCCAAACATATTCTTGGGTACTGTTTGTTTTTTGGCATCATCTCTTGCGCCGTATGCTTCCTCCGGCGCTACCCGAACTGAAACCTCTTCACCGACGTCTTTGCCATCCAGCGCGTTCTCCAGTCCCGGAATGATGTTACTGGCGCCGTGCAAATAGCTTAATGGTTCGGACCCTTCGGACGTGTCCACAACGTTGCCACTATCATCCTTTAATGTGTAATCGATACTGACAACCTTATTTGGTTCGACTTTCATTTTGTTCCTCCAACTGGAATTTCATCGGTCGTGTCTACTTTCAAACACACTTAATGCGGGGGTATGGCATCAGGGCCCAGATCAGTGGCGCGAGTGATTGTAGCAAAATTAAGAAACTACAATAACATGATTGACATATCCTTTGTAGGGCGGTTTTCCAGTCGTTGCTTTATCCTGCCGGTCAGCCTCGGATAACTTCATAGTTATCAGTGGGTTACAAAGTTGCCGAGGACATATTAAGGCCTTCCGGTTCTAGCGTTGGCAATTAACGATGGCAATAGGCGAATTCAATGGCTGATGGAAATTCGCAAATTGTAATTAACAGGATGCCTCACGAATAAAAAAGCCCGCGTGTTGCGGGCTGGAGAGGAGTGAGTTACTGCAAAATTATTAGTGTTTGTGAGGAGCTCAGTGCGTCAGTGACCTCAATTTATGGGGAATTAGTGACACCATCGGTTTCTTCGCCCTGGACAACCAGTTGCCCAGTACCTTGGCAGGATGCCAGTTAAATAATCCGGAAAATACCAGCGGTAATGCAAACAGCGACATTAGCACCACGGTGGTTTGTGCGGCCTGCGACGTCGCAGAGCCTGCTAAAAACAATGTTGCGACAATCAATAGCATGCCGGCAAGAATCTCTATGGAACGTATGATTGTATCAGTCATAACGAATACCTCCTGTATAGGTAGTTGAACGTTGGATATAAATCCATGCCTAACAGTGGCACCACCAGACCGACGTTGGTTTGAATGGTATTGAATAAAGCCCGGCATTCCAAAGATGTTATCGCGCAGACAGGGTGAAGGGCAGAACGGGACAGACTGGCCACAACATGCCTGGATTGCCGGGCTATTAAATAGAGCAAAGTTGCTCAAGGTTAGTTACATTAAAACGCAGAACGAAGTTGTTGCATCGCTATGGTATTATTTCCCTACAACCACAACGTGCAAGGGTTTTGTCATCGTCAATCACCACCTCCTTTTAGTTACCGTCATTTACTTCTAGATAGTGTTACTCGCGCCAGCCTTGGTAAACATTACAAATCCCTTTCATTTATTGAATAGCAAGGGTGGTGCCAATTTGAATTTTAAAAAGTGAATGGTTCGTAACTTGTTCATTACGATAACTTTTTTACATGGTTTGCAGGGTTTCATGGATTACGCGACAAAGACAATTCTCCGCGAAAATGAACTGTTGTCGTGCAGGGAGCACTCGTTGAGTGCACGCAAAGCCCCTTAAAAAAGTCCTCTAAGAAAGAAGGAGCATTAGCAGTGATTCAATATGGAGCCTTTAACCGGCGGTGAGAAAAATACTTTCATTACCAATTCCATTGTCAGCGGGTGCTGGCGGTTCCACGGGACCAGCGCCATGAGTCTTGCCATGGGGCAATAGTCAACAAGGACACTGAGGGAAGTTCCAATCAACTGAACCCACAGCATCCATTGCATGTAGGGTAATTGGCCCGCCAGAAACCATCCCAGATAGGCGATACGAACCTGTACGGGAAAAGCGCGAATACTGTGTTCGCGATACGTAAAATGCACAATTTGCAGGGCAGTCAACAACCCGGCCAGCACATAGCCGTTGGTCTCACCCAGGTTTCCGACGGTCAGTAACGGTATTGTCGCCAGCCAGTACCACCATGCAATGTCCTGTTTGGGTAACATGATCGATATCTCCCTTAACCTGTTAAATCGGCAAACGTTGCTGAATAGCTAAAGTGCCTGTTCGACGCCTCTACGGGTCAATTTACGGGGGCAATGTATCGAGATTATTTCAATCCAGGGCGGATTTGTTGCATGATTGTTTCAGCTGGCGCTGGCCAGCTCTTATGGATAGGTTTTTATGAGGTTTTCTGCAGGATGGTGCGGGTAAGTTGAAAAAATTCTTCCACGTCGATGGGTTTTTTGACCAAATGACGTATACCCAGCTTGTCAAGATCTTCGCTGCTAAGCTCTTCGCTATAGCCGGTGTATAAAATAATCGGCAACGAGCTGTTGGTTGCCGTAATGTGGCGGGCCAGTTCTATCCCGGTTAATTTGGGCATGGTCTGGTCGAGGATAACCAGGTCAAAGGCGTCAGGATTTGCTTCGATAAACACCTTCGCTTCGACGGAGCTGTTAAAGGTATAAACATCCATGCCCCAGTTCTCCAGCATGTCTTCCATAAATTCACTCACCGAGACTTCATCATCCACCAGTGCAACTCTACCGCTGAGATGTTTAATACTTCGATATGTTACGGAACTATTGCTTTGCTCAGCCGTTTTCACCGGCGAGGTTTGTTCGATGATGGGCAGAAAAATTCGAAATGTCGAGCCTTTGCCGATGTTGCTTTCGACCGTGATATGTCCGCCATGCTCGTGGACAATACCATGGGTTGTCGAAAGTCCCATGCCGCTGCCTTTACCCACTTCTTTAGTTGAATAAAATGGTTCGAATATTCGATTGACCTTCTCGGCTGGAATACCAATACCGGAATCAGTGAAGGCAAGTTCCACGTAGTAACCCACAAAAGACTGCTGACAGGAACTGCAAATACAGTCACTGCAGTGCTTCGCTGTTAACGAAATGGATAGCTGTCCGTGATTTTGCATGGCATCCCGGGCATTAATACACAGGTTCATAATCATCTGTTCAAGATGGACGGGATCGATATTCACCTGGGGGAGTGAGGGATCACAGTGGGTTCTAATTTCGATAGAAGAGGGCAGGATTGACTCCAGTAATTTAATGGATTCCTTAATCAACGGCGCCATTGCCAGCGGTTTGGGTTCTCCTCGCTGACCGCGGCTGAAAGTAAGCATTTGCTGGATTAGGTCCCGGGCTTTTTGTCCCGAGCGCAGGGCTCGCGTCAAATATTTCTGAATCTTATCGTCGGCATATTGTTCTGATTTTTCGGCTGCCAGTACGATGTAACCCATAACGCCGGTGAGGATGTTATTAAAATCGTGCGCGATGCCGCCGGATAAGTGACCGATGGCTTCCATTTTCTGTGATTGACGTAATTGGGCTTCCAGGCGGCTCCTGTGCTCCTCGGCAAGCTGGTGCTCAGTGATGTCCCGCAAATATCCGATAAAGATTTCGCCGTCTTCGCCCTGGGCGACATCAATGGACAGTTCCACTGGAAATTCTGACCCATCCGCGCGCATTGCAGTGATTTCCCGGCGGGTTGCCACCGCGCCACCGCCGTGCTGTTTACGGTGACTCAGCGCCGCATTGTGATGATCCCGGTAACGTTGGGGGATTATTAAATCAGCCAGTCGTTTGCCAACAATCGCCCCCTTCTGGTAGCCAAAGGTTTTTTCCGCCGCCGGGTTGAATTCCAGTATGTTGCCTTCAGCGTCAATCCCGATAATACAATCCATGGCCGCATTAATGGTTGAGCGCAACCGGTCTTCGCTTTTTCGCAACGCCGTTTCGTGTTCCACCTGCTCGGTAACATCGCGGAATATCGCCAGTACGTGAGGTTCACCCTGATAGTCCATGATGACACCACGCACATCGGCCAGGTAACGGCTGCCGTCTTTGCGCAAACCATTGGCGACGGTGTGGAAAGGTTTATGGCTGCGGACAGTAGTAATAAATTCGCGGAATCTTTCCCGGCTTTCGGGGGGTACAAAATGCTGTGGTTTTAATTCTAATACTTCTTCACGCGTATAACCGTGCATGCTGGTCCATGCCGGGTTCGCGTCGACGATTTGCCCATCAAAGTTAAAGAGTATCAGTCCATCCAGGGATTTATTAAATATGGTGCGGTATTGTTCTTCGGTGGCACGGCTAACAGCGGTGGCATGCAGCCTTTCCAGTTCAATGGCTGCGCGCACGGAAAAGATTTGTAACAGTGATTTGGTTAATGTCGGCTCCGTCAAAGGTTCGGTATGCATAACCACCATTAGTCCCATACCGGTTCCCCGTGAATCATACAGGGGAATCGCGGCGTATCCGTCAACGCCCATTTCTACCGCCATGATGTCATTGTCAAACATTTGGGAAACGTTTTCGGGGTAGTACTGGTATGATTGATTGACGACGTTTTTACAGGGCGTTCCATCCAGATCAAACTGAAAATTTTCGACGAAACCATTATTGAAATAGCCTGCAATCACGTTGACCATCTCGCTGTTGTCACGGCAGATTTCACCGATGTAGGCATACTTGACATTCAGCGCTTCCATGATGCCAAGCACCAATTCACGGAATATGTTTTGACCTTCGGTGTTGGAAACGGCTTTGGCGGCAATTTCCAGTGCCCGGGCGGTGATTTCTTCGTTGGTCCTGAAGTCGGCTTGTATTTGCATAGACATGTAAAACCGGGTGCAAACAATTGGGTTTATTGTCGTTCAGTGTACCATGCTTCGCAGCTAAGCTTTTGTAGGTCTTACAAAATTTACAATTGAAACACGGCTGAAACAAAACAATAGTTGCGTAGCGCCGCCGGTTGGTTACTTATTGTCGGGAACAAACATATACCCAACGCCCCGTACAGTCTTGATTATTTTCGGTTTTTCCGGCTCCGGTTCGATTTTCTTGCGCAGCCGGGTAATGCGGATGTCAATACTGCGGTCATAAGGATCCCATTCCCGGTTCTGGGTGAGGTTCAACAACTGGTCCCGCGAAAGCGGGCGATTAGGGCGTTCGGCGAAGACTTTGAGCAGATCAAATTCCATGTTGGTAATGGGAATTTCATTGCCGTTGCCATTGGTCAATTGATAATTGGTGAGGTTAAGTGTGCACGGCCCGAAGGCGATTTCATTTTTATCTAATCCAGTGTCGGATAAGGATTCGCCTGAACTTTGACTGGCCAGTTGATAACGTCTAGCCACGTTTTTCAGGCGGGCGCGTAATTCGCGGGGATCAAAAGGCTTACT
>JASFMT010000160.1:0-7717 GCA_050117455.1 Gammaproteobacteria bacterium
CCTGGAAGGTATGGGCCGGCAGCTTTATCCACCGTTTGATATCGTCGCCGTAGCAAAGCCTCAAATCAAGAGCGCCATCATGGCGCGTTACGCACCGGATGCCATCTTTAAACGGGGCTGGCGCGGTTTAAATGATTTTCTTAATGTCATTGCTGATACGCCACGAGATATTCGGCGTTTGTTGCGTATCGCGCGCCGCGGTGCGCTGCAAATCAATCTTGATATTAACCATCTTGAGCAACTGACCAACCAGATAGATTATTCCGCCAGCCGCATTACCGTGGGGTTGGTAACCTCCGCCCTGATTATTGGTTCATCCATTGTAATGACGGTTTCCGGTGGCCCTACGATGTTTGGTCTACCTTTGCTCGGTTTCGTTGGTTTTGTGGGTGCGGGTATTGGAGGCGTGTGGTTACTTTACTCAATCTGGCGCGGTGGTAAGGCCAACAAAACAAGAGAATAATAAATGTGCGGTCGCACAATGATTGCAAATTTGTCGGTGCGCAATGACAGGTGTTTTATTCACAGATTAACTATTTCGCCAAACTAACAAAGGAGGTCAACAGGATGACCACATTTACGTTTTCACTGGCTCCTATAATGTCGCTGATTGCGGGAATATTGATTCTGATTATCCCGCGGTTTTTGAATTTTATCGTGGCGGCGTATTTAATACTGGCCGGTATTTTTGGTTTGTTTGATATCTGAGTGGCGGGGAGCCTGATGCAGGCCGTATTGTTCACTTAAAAAACCAATAACACTTTCATGATTCCCCTGAAAAATAACCCGATCGGATTTTTTTGCCAGTTGGTAGTCATACATGGGATCGTAATACCCAAGTAGTAATGTTCGTATCCAGTCTTTGTGATATTCGGGTTCTGCCGCATCGCGGTGACGGTCGATGGCATAGCGCATGATGGATTTTATTTCCTTGTGCAGTAATCCCCCCAGCCGGCGTTGAATTTTATCCAGCGCATTAAGCAGGTAGCTGGCCCAGATATCAAAACCAGCCTCGACCCCTAATAGTTGCTGATGCTCTGACAGCGCTTCGATAATATATTCCCGGTAGATGATATTCACCCGCTCTTCGACGCCGGCTTCCAGTAAAACAAGCGGTGACTGGCGCATGGTGCTGATCAGATTGTCGGGTAACCGTCTGGAACCAATGGCTGCTGCCTCATCTTCCAGGACCACTTGTGTAATGCCCTGGCTGCTCAACTTGAGCAGCGAAATCGCCAGCTGATTTTCGATATCAATCTGGCTGGGCTGCCCGTATACATGTCTGCCGAATGCGGAACCGCGGTGCCGGTAAATATTTTCCAGATCGATTTTGTTCTGCAGTTGATTCAATAGCAGCGTTTTGCCGACGCCGGTTTGTCCCCCCAGCACAATGGGTTGCAGGGCATGGACAGCCGTTTCCAGTTCATTTATCAGGAAACGGCGTAACGCTTTATAACCGCCGGAGACGCGCGGATACATAACGCCGGTTTTATCATAGAGCCATTGCTGGCTGATTTTGGAGCGCATACCGCCGCGAAAGCAATACAGGGCACCTTCGGGGTGTCGCGTCACGAAATCTTCCCAGTCATCGACGCGTTGTTCCTTGACCATGCCGCATACCAGCTCGTGACCCAGTTCAATGGCTTTGTCCTGGCCCAGTTCCTTGTAGCGAATACCAATAGCCTGGCGTTCTTCATCATTGATAAGTGGCAGATTCCGAGCCAGGGGAAACGCGCCCTGATTGAATTCCACGGGGGCACGTACGTCTATAAGCGGAATGTCGTTAAGAAACAAATGCCGGTAGTCGTGGATCTGGGGCAAATCCACCGTTGTTTCGGCGTTGGTATTTTCTTTGATTGATGCCATAAACGATATTTTTATGAATCGATAGCGTTCTTTTTATAAAGTGTCTGTTACGTCGCAAACGATATTGTTGCTTTACAGTACTGTAATCAACGGCCCTGATTGATTGTGGCGCTGTCGTAATTGTCCGATAGGCGTTAGTTCAAGCTGTTGTTGCCGGGCAACGTCCAGGAATTCATCTTTTCCAGCAGGCGAAACGGCTACCAGTAATCCGCCTGATGTTTGCGGGTCGCAGAGTATTTGTTGTTGGGCATCGGTCATGGACCCCAATTTATGCCCATAGCTGTCGAAGTTGCGCCTGGCGCCGCCGGGTGAACAGCCTTGTGCCAAATAGTTTTCGATTTCCGGCAGCTTGGGTACATCATCGTAATGGATTTCGGCGCTAAGGTTGCTTCCTTCGCATACTTCCAGCAAATGACCCAGCAACCCAAAACCCGTAACGTCGGTCATGGCGGTGACCGAAGGAAGTTTGCCAAATTGCGTACCGACGTCGTTGAGTTTGCACATGGTATCCGGCGCCAGGCGATAGTGTTCAGGTTGCAACAGCTTTTTCTTTTGTGCGGTCGATAGAATGCCGATGCCCAGGGGTTTTGTTAAGTAAAGGAGGCTATCGGCTTTTGCATCGCAATTGCGCTTCAGGTGTTCGTTTTCCACCAGCCCGGTAACCGCCAAACCAAAGATGGGTTCCGGGGCATCGATGGAATGGCCCCCTGCCAACGGTATTCCGGCCAGTTGGCAGGCATGGCGTCCACCGTCAATAACCTGGCCCGCGATGTCTGGGCCGAGCTTGTCGATGGGCCAGCCAAAAATGGCTATTGCCATCAGTGGTGAACCGCCCATGGCATAGATATCACTGATTGCGTTGGTGGCGGCGATCTGCCCGAATTCGAAAGGGTCATCCACGATAGGCATGAAAAAATCCGTGGTGCTGACGGCGGAGGTGCCGTTACCAAGATCATAGACCGCTGCATCGTCTTTGGTGTCATTACCCACCAGCAAGCGTGGATGGGCCGCCGGCGACGGCCGGAACGACGCGTTCGTGGCCAGAATATCTTCCAGCAACTGCGGGGCAATTTTGCAGCCACAGCCGGATCCATGACTGTACTCTGTCAGCCTGATTGAAGGGGATTCCGGTTGGTTTGGCAACGTTTTAATATCCATAGTGTCCGCCGTGATTGTCTGCAAACGTGCCTAGTATACCTCAAACCGGACACCGGGTCAGAAACAATGGCGCGGTGTCGGCGAGGGCAGTCTAAGCGGTTATTTTTGAGTGTGTTATTCGCGTTTGGCGATTGGTGCGCCACGGTTTTAACCCGATTTTTTATCCAGGAATGTTTCGCTTTGCCTGATCTAACGTTACACTATGGCGTTTGTCAACGGCATCCGGGCGCCGGCTGTGTTCCACCGGGTGCGTATTGCCAGGCAACGAAAAGCCAATCGGATTACATGGGGTATACAGTGACGGAATTTTTTTTCAATTACGGGTTGTTTTTTGCCAAGACAATAACAATCGTTATTGCGATCGCGGTGGTTGTTATTCTTGTATTTGCGGTTGCCGGAAAGAAAAAGACCCAGGATAGGGACAGCCTTGAAGTTAAGAAACTTAATAAAAAGTATGACGACATGGCGATGGCGCTAAACGTCAACATGTTGCACAAGGAAAAACTGAAAAAGTTTCTGAAACAGGAAAAGGAAAAGCACAAAGTCGCCCACAAGGGGAAAAAGGGCGAGCAAAGAAGAAAACACATATATGTTCTCAATTTTCACGGTGATATTCGCGCATCGGCAGTGGCTTCGCTGCGCGAGGAAATTACTGCCGTGCTGACGGTGGCCACGGAAGAGGATGAAGTGTTTGTACGGCTGGAGAGCGGTGGTGGTGTGGTGCACGGTTACGGGCTGGCGGCATCACAATTGATGCGCGTTAGAGAGAGAAATATTGCGTTAACTATATCCGTGGATAAAGTAGCGGCAAGTGGCGGGTATATGATGGCGTGTGTTGCCAATCGTATTATCGCCGCGCCGTTTGCGATTATTGGCTCTATTGGTGTTATTGCCCAGCTACCCAATTTTAACAAGGTTCTCAAGAATCATGATATCGAGTACGAACAGTTCACCGCGGGCGAATTCAAACGAACCGTAACCGTGTTTGGCGAAAACACCCGGGAAGCGAAAGCCAAATTCCGCGAAGAAATTGAAGATATACATGTATTGTTTAAGGACTTCATCGTCAAGCACCGACCCGGTGTGGATATTGCGCAAGTGTCCACCGGCGAGAGTTGGCCGGGTACCCGGGCGCTGGAAAGGAAGCTGGTGGATGAACTCAAGACCAGTGACGATTATTTGCTGGAAAACAGCAAGCATGCCGATCTCTACGAGATTACCTATACCAGCAAAAAATCCTTTATGGAAAAAATGGGGTTTCAATTTCAACAGCTGCTGGATCGCTGGCAGTTTGGCCAATAGTGCCAGTCACCAAACAGCTCCGAGGCGTTAATTAAAGCAGTCAGGAAAAGCGGCGCTGAAATATGACAAAACCAGAAGGCCTTTGGCCGGCCTCCTGGTTCTGGTACTGCAGTGATTTGATAATAAACTGTTGCTGTTAGTGCGATGGAGCCGGATGATTCTTCTCCGTCCATGGTTCAGGGTAGCCACGTTCGTGCTTGAGAACGGCTTTGCCTTTCTTGCTCTTCATGCTCACCATATCCAGGCTTTCGCACTTTGGACATTGGGTGTTGGCGAACAACGCCAGGTGATAAATGGTCCACGACAAGGGAATGAGCAAAACAAACAGCAATCCTGAGAATAGTGTCAGGCTACCGAATATGAGCCAGATGAAGGCGTCAACGAAAAAAGTGCCCCAACTTTGATGTTCGGCTTTTCCAACGTAACCGCAACTTTTACAAACTCTGTCCGTCATTGTTATCTCCTGTACCCGATGTATTTTTATGTTAAGCGTTGTTAATCTGTTAAAAATATAATAGCCAGTTACCGATGCGTTGCCATGAATTTCTAGGTTGTTTTTTTGATGCGTATCAAAAGTTATTGCAACTCTTTCGTCTGTTATTACTATTCGTTTTTTTTAATCGATAATTGTGCCTTTGCTGCAACCGTCAGTATCAATGATTAACCTGACTCATTTGCTTGGCTATTTAACTTGTGTTCAGCTTTGCGCTTTTCAACTACCTGGCAAGGATGTTGGTTAACATTTCCTTGCGGCGTCTGTCGGGTTCGCATTTTAGTCATCGGCGCACTGGCGACATTAAAAAAAATCAATTGTGAATAGAAGTGGGTGGCAGTGAGCCTGTTGGTGGAGATTACGAATGGTCGATGTGATGAAAGCGATGATTACAGGGCGCCGAGTAACCACGCATCAATTGGGTATTATTCCCTGGTGAGGGATTCCAGTTGTTCACTGGCTGCCAGCCATTGTTCTTCTACGGTCTCCAGTTGCTGTTCAATGGTGGATTGTTGTTCTAGGATCGTTTTTAACTGTTGTTTGTTTTGTTCCTCATAAAGACGATTGTCCGCTAGCTGCTCGTGCACAGCGTTTTTGTCCGTGTTGAGGCGTTGCATCTCCTGCTCCAGTTTTCTGATTTTGTTGCGCAACGGTTGCAACTGTTTTCTCAGCACTGCAGCATCCTGCCGTTGTTGTTTTTTACTGGACGGCGCGGATAGTTGTTCTTGCCTGTTGGCAACGGATTTTTCTTCGCGGTCCTGGTCTTTTACCCATTGCCGGTAGTCTTCCAGGTCACCATCAAACGGTGTGGCGGTGCCGTCGGCAACCAGTACCAGGGTATCCGCCACCGTGCGTAGCATATGGCGGTCGTGCGACACGATTACCATGGCGCCTTCAAACTCCACCAGCGCCGTGCTTAATGCATAACGCATATCCAGGTCGAGGTGGTTGGTAGGCTCGTCGAGCAACAACAGGTTGGGTTTAAGGTAGACGATCATGGCCAGCACCAGGCGGGCCTTTTCGCCACCGGAAAACGGGGCCACCGGGGATACCGCCATATCATCACGGAATCCAAAGCCGCCCAGAAAGTTACGCAAATCCTTTTCAGTGGCCCTGGGGTCCAGACGCTGCAGGTGCAGCAGGGGACTGGCCTGCAGGTCCAGTTGTTCCAGTTGGTGCTGGGCGAAGTAACCCACCTTCAGGTCTTTCGCTTCCGTGCGGTCACCGCTGAGCGGTGGCAGCTCGCCGGCGAGCAGTTTTATCAGCGTGGATTTTCCCGCGCCGTTGAACCCCAATAACCCGATTCGATCGCCGTTCTGGATATCAAGGGTCACGTTGTGTAACACCGGTGTTTGTCCGTAACCGGCACTGACCTTTTCAAGATGGAGGATGAGACTGGGCAGTTTGTCCGCGGGGCGAAAATGAAATTCAAACGGGGAGTCAACGTGGGCCGCGCTGATCGTGCTCATTCGTTCCAGGGCCTTAATGCGGCTTTGGGCCTGACGCGCCTTGGTGGCCTTGGCGCGGAACCGGTCGACAAACGCTTGCATGTGCGCGATCTGCCGTTGCTGCTTTTCATAGGCAGCCTGTTGATTGGCGAGCTGTTCGGCGCGGCGAACTTCAAACGCCGAGTAGTTACCGGTATACAACGTCAGGGCGCCGTGTTCGATATGGGCGACGTGAGTGATGACCTTGTCGAGAAAGTCACGGTCGTGGGAGATCAACAACAATGTACCCGTATAATTTTGCAGCCATTCCTCCAGCCAGATCACGGCTTCCAGATCAAGGTGATTAGTGGGTTCATCAAGCAACAACAAATCGGACCGGCACATGAGTGCCTGGGCAAGGTTCAGGCGCATGCGCCAGCCACCGGAGAATTCGCTGACGGGACGTTGTTCCTGATCGTTGCTAAAACCCAGGCCATGCATTAGTTTGCCGGCGCGACTGGCGGCGCTGTAGCCACCCATTTCTTCCATGTCACTGTATAGATGGGCAAGCCTGTCCCCATCATTGGCCTGCTGCGCCCGGGTAATTTGTTGTTCGATGGCGCGCAGTTCCTTATCGCCGTCAATAACATAATCCAGGGCGGATTTTTCCTCGGCGGGTGTTTCCTGTGCCACATGGGCGATTATTGTGTTCGGGGGCAATGTGCAGTCGCCGGCGTCAGCCGGTAACTGGTTCATAATCAAGGCGAATAGACTGGATTTGCCGACGCCATTGGCGCCTGTCACACCCACCCGCTGGCCGGTATGGATGGTACAGGTTACGTCGTGCAGCAGTTCGCGGCCGCCCCGTCTTAGTGATAAGTGGTTGAATTTCAGCACGGGGGGAGTGTAGCAGAAAGCGGCACGGGGGTTGAGCGATATGTCACCACGGATTTTTATTAATTGTTGTTCTACATTGGTTTTGTCGGTTGCCGTGCTATGCGCTGACCCGTTGCCACTCTCATGAAGGTGGCCGGCTTATTGGCGAAATGTGGTTGCCAGCCCGCGATTTGCGTGGTGGAGATGATACGGTCGGGTAGATTTTTCGGTCACAAATATGGATGCCATTATGTACCCGGCTGGTGATGGCAGACTATACTATTAAAATTATCGTTAAACCCGGCGGCATAAAACCCACATGCCGGGTAATATTAATAGGCAACATGGAATCACTCTTCTGATGTGCAGTACTTTTTATGTGTAGTATATTGATGTGTAGTACCTTGATATGGAGCAGAGTACAGCAGTAGTGCAGTAACGTAATATGGCAAAAGTAGTACTACTACTTATTGTTGTTTGTGGTTAACGTGGTAGGGTTGCATGGCCGGTTGCGACTGGATCAAAATTCAAATGTAATGATTTAAGGATAAATACCATGGCAGATGATTCGAATGACATGACCGACAAGGAGAAG
>JASFMT010000161.1:0-7713 GCA_050117455.1 Gammaproteobacteria bacterium
CACGGATCCGCTACAGGTTGTCGACGATCCTGACGTGCAAATTATCGTGGAGTTAATCGGCGGCGACACGCTGGCTCGTGACGTGGTCATGCGTGCCATCAATAAAGGCAAACATATTGTGACCGCCAACAAGGCGCTGATCGCCAAATACGGCAATGAAATTTTCGCCGCCGCGCAGAGCAAGGGTGTCATGGTGGCCTTCGAAGCCGCGGTTGCCGGTGGTATTCCCATTATTAAGGCGGTGCGTGAAGGTCTGGCCGGCAACAACATTGAATGGCTGGCGGGTATTATTAACGGCACCGGCAACTTTATTCTCACCGAGATGCGTGACAAGGGTAGCAACTTTGAAGATGTGCTGGCCGAAGCGCAGCGCCTGGGTTACGCCGAAGCCGATCCCACTTTTGATGTCGAGGGTATTGATGCCGCCCACAAGTTAAGTATCCTGGCATCCATTGCCTTTGGTATTCCATTGCAGTTCGACAAAGTCTATACCGAAGGGATTACCAGGATCACCCGCGAAGATGTGGAGTACGCTGAAGAACTGGGCTATCGCATCAAGCACCTGGGTATTGCAAAGCGTACCGACAAAGGTATCGAGATGCGCGTGCATCCGACATTAATTCCCGAACGGCGGTTGATTGCCAATGTGGATGGTGTCATGAACGCGGTGCTGGTCACAGGCGATGCCGTTGGTCCCACCCTTTATTACGGCGCCGGCGCGGGTGCCGATGCCACTGCCTCGGCCGTGGTCGCGGATATTATCGACGTGGTGCGTATGTTGACGGCAGACCCGGAAAACCGGGTACCCCATCTGGCGTTTCAACCCGATGCACTGAGCGATTTACCCATACTGGGTATGGAAGAAGTGAAAACCGCTTATTACCTGAAAATGCAGGCGGCGGACAAGCCCGGCGTACTCTCGGACATTACCCGTATTCTCGGCGAGCGCGACATCAGTATCGAAGCCATGATCCAGCGTGAGCCGGCGGGCAGTTTTAATAACGAGGATCGCACCGCCACCATCATTATGCTGACCCATAACGTCATCGAAGGCAGTATGAACCAGGCCATCCAGGAAATTGAAGCGCTGGAATTTGTGCGCAGCCAGGTGACGCGTATTCGCATGGAGCAACTGGCACGCTAACGCGAAGGGGACAGATCTATTTTTTTCGATAGTTTATGAATCTTGCGAGCTATATACGTTGAAAAAAAAGATCTGTCCCCGTCAACAACAACAGAAAAGTTTTTAGAGGTAACGACATGCCCTTTCGAGAACGCTATACCGGCCTGATCAACAAGTACCGCGACCGACTGCCGGTTCATGACGATACGCGTATTATCAGCCTGGGAGAAGGCAACACGCCACTCATTCGTTTACACCAGGTTCCCGCGTCGTTGAAAAACGAGGCGGACATTTACGTCAAGTTTGAAGGACTCAATCCCACTGGATCCTTCAAAGACCGCGGTATGACCATGGCGGTGACCAAAGCCGTGGAAGAGGGCAGCAAAGCAATCATTTGCGCTTCCACGGGCAACACGTCCGCATCGGCAGCAGCCTATGCCGCTCGAGCAGGCATCACCGCCTTTGTGTTAATTCCTGAAGGCAAGATTGCCATGGGCAAACTGGCGCAGGCGATGATGCACGGTGCCACGGTGATTCAGATCAAGGGCAACTTTGATGACGGCATGCGGCTGGTTAAAGAAGTCGCCGAATCGGCGCCGGTTACCATCGTAAACTCTATAAATCCGTATCGCTTGCAGGGCCAGAAAACCGCTGCCTTTGAAATTCTTGAAGAGCTGGGCAGCGCACCGGACTATCACTGCATACCCGTGGGTAACGCCGGCAACATCAGCGCCCACTGGATGGGTTATTCCGAGTACCATGAAAACGGGATCGTCAACAACCGGCCCATCATGGTGGGTTACCAGGCCACCGGCGCGGCGCCGTTTTTGCGTGGTGAAATGGTGGATAACCCCGATACCGTTGCAACGGCCATTCGCATCGGCCACCCGCAAAGCTGGGACAAAGCCTGGCAAGTACAAAAAGAAAGTAACGGCTGGTTCGATGAACTGACCGACGAGGAAATTCTCGCCGCGCAAAAATTGCTGGCGGAAAAAGAAGGCGTGTTCTGCGAACCGGCTTCCGCCACCTCCGTCGCCGGTGCCATGCGTGACATTAACAATGGCAAAATACCTGCCGGCAGTAAAATCGTGTGTACCTTAACGGGCCATGGTCTGAAAGACCCGGATACCGCCATCAAGCAAAGCACGCCGGTGATTACCACCGAAGCAACGCTTGATGCCGTGCGGGATGCCATCTTGAACAATATGGCCTGATCGAAGGGGACAGAGCTGAATGGCACTTAGTTAAGCCTGGAACCGCCGTCATCCCGGCGAAGGCCGGGATCCAGAATCTACAATGGTGGTAGTTTTCCATGGATTCCGGCCTTCGCCGGAATGACGACAACCCTGATTACGTCTTAACTAAGTGCCATTCGGGACCGAGCTATTTTTTTTTAACAGGAGCCATCATGGTGTTCGCAAGGCATTAAAAAATAGATCTGTCCCCGCCACGGAAATCCGATATGAAATTTGAAACTTCCGCCACCGATGGCCATGCGCGCCGCGGCCAACTTCGTTTTGAGCGTGGCACCGTTGAAACCCCCGCCTTCATGCCCGTGGGCACCTACGGCACCGTAAAAACCATGACACCGGAAGAGTTGGTGGACATCGGTGCTGAAATGATTCTCGGCAATACCTTTCATTTAATGTTGCGCCCCGGCACGCAGGTGATCCAGAAACACGGCGACTTGCATGATTTTATGAACTGGCAAGGACCAATCCTTACCGACTCCGGTGGCTTCCAGGTGTTCAGCCTGGGGCGTGATGCAGACGAGCACCCCAGTGCGTCGAAAGGGCGAAATCCGGTACAGGCTAAAATCACCGAGCAAGGCGTGCATTTTGCTTCACCGGTCAACGGTGACAAGGTGTTTATGGGACCGGAAGAGTCTATGCGGGTGCAGCGGGAACTGGGCTCAGACGTGGTGATGATCTTTGATGAGTGCACGCCGTATCCTGCCGATGAACAGCGCAGCCGTGAATCCATGGAATTGTCTTTACGTTGGGCGCAACGCAGTAAAGAAGCCCACGAGGCACAATGGCGTGCAGGCGCGCCGGAAACCCGCGGCGAAAATCCGGCAGCGTTGTTCGGCATCGTGCAGGGCGGTATGTACCCCCACTTACGCGATGAATCATTGCAGGGATTACTGGCCATAGGATTTGACGGCTACGCCATCGGCGGGTTATCGGTGGGTGAACCCAAAGAGGATATGATTAAAATTCTCGATCACACAACGCCGCAATTGCCCGCCGACAAACCGCGGTATTTAATGGGGGTCGGGCGACCTGAGGACATTGTGGAATCGGTCCTTCGCGGCGTGGATATGTTCGATTGTGTTCTGCCTACCCGCAATGCGCGCAACGGGCACTTGTTTACCCGTTACGGCGAAGTGAAAATCCGTAATGCCCGTTACCGTGATGATACCCAGCCACTGGATTCCGCTTGCCAGTGTTATACCTGCCGCCACTATTCGCGGGCCTATTTACGGCATCTTGACCAGACCGGCGAAATTCTGGGGTCTCGTCTCAATACCATTCACAATCTCTACTATTATCAGGAACTGATGCGGGGGCTTCGCGACGCCATTGAAAAGGGGCGCCTGGCTGCATTTGTCGAAGCGTTCTACCAGCTCCGGAACCCGGCATAAATTGGTTAAATATAAACCAATCGGGCGGATAGCGATGCAATAAATCAGTGAGATATGTAATAATAGCGCCCGCTTGATGGCCAGGTAGTACTCAGCAACTTGCCTTCGTCAACACCGTACCGTATTACGATCAAAACGACATACAACACAATCAAAACAAAGGAACCAGTGAAATGAGTTTTTTTATTTCCGATGCGTGGGCTGCCAATGGTGCCGCCGGCGCGGGAGCGTCACCGGAAAGCGGATTAATGGGTTTTATTCCGCTGATCCTGATATTTGTTCTGTTTTATTTTTTGCTGATTCGTCCGCAGGCCAAGCGCGCCAAGGAACACAAGCAGATGGTGGAAGCCCTGTCCAAGGGGGATGAAGTGGTAACCAACGGCGGCCTGCTCGGTCGTGTTAATGAAGTGGGTGACAGTTTTGTCACTGTAGAAATTGCCGAGGGTACCGAAGTAAGAGTGCAACGCAACGCTGTTGCGTCGCTGGTTCCCAAGGGTACCTACAAAGCGAAAGAATAAACCGAGAACGTTTAAAGCCAACTCAACCAACATCCGGACTATCCATGCAAATTAATCAATATCCGTTGTGGAAATACCTGCTGGTCATCGTCGTTCTGATTGTCGGCGTACTCTACGCGTTGCCGAACTTATACGGTGAAGACCCGGCACTGCAGGTTTCCGCTGTACGCGGTGTGGAAGTTAGCCTGGCCACCCAGGAAACGGTGCGCACGGTACTGCAAAATGAAAACATTGATTTCAAGTCCATCGATCTCGAGCAGAACAAGCTGCTGGTACGTTTTCCCGGCACCGAAAGCCAGCTCAAAGCCAAGGACCTCGTGCGCTCGCAATTGAGTAATGACTATATTGTCGCGTTGAACCTGGCGCCCCGTACGCCGGACTGGTTGCTGGCCATTAATGGTTTACCCATGTATCTGGGGCTTGATTTGCGTGGCGGTGTGCATTTTTTAATGGAAGTCGACGTGGATGCTGCCATTACCCAGGCGGAAGAGCGCTATATCAGTGATTTTCGCACGTTGCTTCGCGAAGACCGGCTGCGATACACCCGTATTGATCACCACGAAAAGCCGGCCGGCGAAAAAGACGGCGTGGAAGTGCGGTTTAGCGATGAACAAACCCGCACGCAGGCTGAAGAGTTGCTGCGAAACGAATATCCGGATCTGCAATATGACACCTTCGAGGAAGACGGTGATTTTTACCTGTTGGCGACCATGAACGACCGGGAAAAAAGCGAAGTACGCAAACTGGCGCTGAAACAAAACATCACCACGTTGCGTAACCGCGTTAACGAACTGGGTGTTGCTGAGCCGGTTATTCAGCAACAGGGCAAGGACCGCATTGTGGTGCAATTGCCCGGGGTTCAGGATACGGCGCGCGCCAAGGAAATTCTGGGTGCCACCGCCACACTGGAATTTCGCCTGGCGGATGAAACCCACGATGTGCAGGATGCAGTTAACGGGCGGGTACCTGCCGGCTATAAACTGTATAAAAAGCGTGGCGGTGGTCATGCGCTATTGAAGAACCGGGTTATGCTTACCGGCGACTATATTATTGATGCATCGTCGGGTATTGACCAGCAAAGCGGTGGACCGGCGGTGTTTATTACCCTTGATGGTCAGGGTGCCAGCATTTTCAGCCGCGTTACCGGAGAAAACATTAAAAAGCTCATGGCCGTGGTGTTCATTGAAAACAAGGTTGATACCCGGGAAGTGGACGGCGATGTCGTAAAAACCCGCCGCAAGGTGGAAGAGGTCATCAATGTTGCCCGCATCCAGGACCAGTTAAGCAAGCGCTTTATGATTACCGGGCTGGACAGTACCCGGGAAGCGCGCGACCTGGCCCTGTTGCTGCGCGCCGGTTCTTTGGCCGCGCCGATAGATATTGTGGAAGAACGCACCATTGGCCCGAGCCTGGGACAGGACAACATCGACCAGGGTACCCGTTCGGTCATCATCGGCTTTGTTCTGGTGCTGGTGTTTATGGCGGTGTGGTACCGGGGATTCGGCATGATTGCCAACCTGGCATTGATGCTGAACCTGATCATCATCGTGGCGGTACTTTCCATGCTGCAGGCGACACTGACCTTGCCGGGTATCGCGGGTATCGTGTTAACGGTGGGTATGGCTGTGGATGCCAATGTGTTGATCTTTGAACGTATACGCGAAGAGATACGCAACGGTAACAGTCCCCAGGCCAGTATTCACTCCGGCTATGCCAAGGCGCTATCAACCATTGCTGATGCCAATATCACGACATTGATTGCCGCGATTATTTTGTTTGGATTTGGCTCAGGGCCCATCAAGGGATTTGCCATAACCTTGACCATAGGTATTGCCACTTCCATGTTTACCGCTATTGTGGGCACGCGTGCTGTAGTGAACCTGATCTACGGTGGCAAACGTCTTGATAAAGTTTCCATTTAGTAATAATGACTAAACACTGGATTGCACATGCAACTATTTGAAACCACACCAACCTTTGATTTTATGGGTAAGCGCACGATCGCGCTTACTGTATCGGCTATCCTGTTAATTGCTTCACTGGGTTCCCTGTTCACCAAAGGGCTGAATTTTGGACTCGACTTTACCGGGGGTACCCTCATTGAACTGGGATATTCCCAGCCGGTGGATTTAAACCAGGTGCGCGATACGCTAGCGGACGGTGGCTTTCCCGATGCCGTGGTTCAGCACTTTGGCACCTCGCAGGATATCCTGATCCGGTTGGCCCCGGAAGGGGAAGAGAATGACGCCGAACTCAGTACCCGGGTCACGGAAACATTACAACGGGCCGCGAAAGATCCCATTGATTTGCGGCGGGTGGAATTCGTCGGGCCTCAGGTGGGTGAGGAACTTACTGAAGACGGTGGGTTAGCAGTTCTTTATGCATTGATTTGTATTTTTATATACGTGTTTTTCCGCTTTGAATGGCGATTTGCCGTGGGTTCGGTGATGGCCCTGTTTCATGATGTGTTGATCACGCTGGGCGTTTTTTCCGTGCTGCAATTGAGTTTTGATTTAACGGTGCTGGCCGCCTGCCTCGCCGTTATCGGCTACTCGCTTAACGATACAATTGTTGTGTTTGACCGCATCCGCGAAAACTTTCGTAAAATCCGCAAGGGTACAACCGTTGAAATCACCAATACTTCACTGAATCAAACCCTTTCCCGTACATTGATGACATCGTTGACCACGTTGCTGGTGTTGATTGCCCTGTTTATCGTGGGGGGCGAAATTATTCACAGTTTTGCTACCGCCCTGATCATTGGCGTGGTTGTCGGAACCTACTCCTCGATTTACGTTGCCAGCAGTGCGGCGGTGATACTGGGTGTCAGTAAAATGGATATGATGCCGGTGCAAAAAGAAGGTGCGGTGGAAGGCGAGGGGGATATGCCCTAGGTATTTTGTCAGGTGCCGTAAGGTTAAGGTAGTGTCGGATATGATGAGTTTTTGTTCGCACGGGGTATGTCATACAAAGATTGCAACGGGACGGCGTAGGAGCCTGCCCTGCAGGCGATCGAAGTAGATTCCGTGCAGCGATCGTTCGTCGAACCAATTAGGTAAATTGCGCTGGTCACGCCAGGAACTGATGCGTTACCGGTAGCCGGAGACGGCGGATAATATTTGTAACACCAATCGCCAGCACGGCTGGCTCCTACGCCGCAACCGAACTTATGGGTTATGAATCGGGGCAGGAGCGAGCCATAACAAATCTAAAAACAAGGCACACATTGTTTGTCAGTTTGTCATAAATAAAAACCAGCTTTTGCAGCATTGCCCGCTTTTGACGGTTGATAACAACAAAAACAACAAAACCATTTGCGATTTCAATTGAACGAGTCGCGCATTGTCTTGCATTTAAAGACAAGACAATCTGAATTTAATCAACTTAATAGTCATTAACTAACATAGAGATTTGAATTATGTTTACTA
>JASFMT010000162.1:0-7670 GCA_050117455.1 Gammaproteobacteria bacterium
CTCCGCCATCTGGCGGCTTTGGTCCATCACGTTCACCGCTTCCCGGGTTCCCGACTGTAACCGTTCGATCATGGACTGGATTTCAGCGGTAGACTGCTGGGTGCGGGATGCCAGCGTCCGCACTTCGTCGGCCACCACGGCAAATCCCCGCCCCTGTTCACCGGCGCGGGCCGCTTCAATGGCCGCGTTTAACGCCAGCAGGTTGGTTTGCTCGGCAATACCGCGGATCACATCCAGCACACCGCCGATACTTTCGCTGTCCTGTTCTACCCGGTCGATCACGGCACCGGCTTCCTTGACTTCGTTGGCCAGCGAGTCAATCGCTTCAATGGTATGACCCACCACCTGACGGCCATTGTCGGCGGCCACGTCAGCATTATGAGCAGCATCAGCCGCGGAATTGGCATTACGCGCCACCTCCTGACCCGATGCAGACATTTCATTAACGGCGATGGCCACTTCGTCAGTTTCCTGTTGTTGCTTGTCGGCGCCTTTGCGGGTTTCTTCGGTAACTACCGTCAAGCGCTCGGATGCGCCAGCCACCCGGGCGGTAATACCGGACACTTCCTTGATGATATCCTGCACCTTGCTGGCAAACAAATTAAAGGCATTGGCCAACTGGGCGATTTCATCATTACCTTTCACACTGATACGTTTGGTAAGGTCACCGTGACCGGAGGCAATATCCTCCATAGCACTTTTGGTTTCCTGCAGCGGCGATACGATGGCTTTACTGATGAAAAACGAGCCGGCAAAACCTACCAGTACACCGATAATCAACAACAATCCCACGACCTTAATGGTGGCATTCACGTCACTGGCAACCGCCCGCCCAGTCTGGCTGGCCTGATCGCGAAGCCGTTCCACCATCTTACTGACATGATTACCGATCTTGTTTACCAGCGGACCGATTTCGGTACGAATCAGATACGAATCCATTCGCCACTGTTCGCCGCTGTGAATGTTGATTAATTCGTTGAGATGTTCGGAAAAGTTGCCCCGGCGTTGCTCAAACTGCTCCAGGGAATCCAGCTGGTCCAGCGTCAAAAGATCCGATTCCGAACGAACCCGGCTGACGGACGCATTCATGCTCTCGGTATAAAGTTTGATTTCATCCAGCGCGGAATCACTCTTGAACGCCAGATAGGCACGCAGGCCGTTCATTACACTGGCCAGTGCATAGCGCATCTCCTGGATATCGACTAACAGTTGACGGCGCTCAGGGCTGACTTCTTCTTCCATTTCCGATTGCAGCATGATTTTGGTGAAGTTGAGCATCTGTTGGGCCAATGGGCTTAAGTTTGCCGCGGCATAGCGTACCCCCGGCAGATTCTCGTCGCGGTTTTCCGCCAGGGTAATCACGCGGTCGCGATACTGCTTGAACTGATCAACACCACTGGCGATTTCCTTTACGTGTTCATTCAGTACAGGTTGCGCCGAGACCAGTTCCAGGTTTTGCAGCCTGGCCAATACAGCATCCACTTTAGCCAGGCTTTCCAAATAACTTTCCCGGTGAGATTGTTCCTTGCTTAACAGGTAAAAACCCAAAGAGCTGTTGGCGCGTTCAATGTTGTATTGCAGTTCCGTTGCAGCGAGAACCGCGGGCTGAATATCGTCGGAAATCACCACAACATCGGATTCTGTAGACGACAGGCTGATCAATGCGCTCACGGCTACCGCCACGATCAGTATTTGCATCAAACCGAAGCCGGTAAAAACTTTCTGCTTGACGTTCAATATTGATAAAAATTTCACGTTACACCCTTTCCATATTTCCGTATGCCATTAATAAAGTTTTTACAGATGTCCTGGCGATTTTTTTGCGGTGCGCTAATTGCAAATAACTGGTAACGCGCACTCTATGTTTTAGCCGTATTCATAAGGAATCTCATATGCCTATTCGGCAATTGGCTTAAAAACCTTTAATAAAAAAGGTTACGATATAACCAAAAAACCCGGCACGGAGCCGGGTTTTAAGATCTACAAGCTATTGAATCCAGTAGTATTTTTATATCATATAATTCAACAATTTATGCGCCCAGAGGCCGAGCACCGCTTTCGTCGCCTGGTTCAGGACAAATCAACCCCGAGACGATGGGCAACCTCTTCATAGGCTTCAACCACGCCTCCCAGGCCCTGCCGGAAACGGTCCTTATCGAGCTTATTGCGGGTCTCCGCATCCCATAACCGGCAGCCATCGGGGGTAAATTCATCACCCAGCATCAACTGGCCATTGAAATCACCGAATTCCAGCTTGTAATCCACTAGCAAAAGCCCGGCATCCAGAAACAGTTTTTTCAGCACATCATTCACCTGGAATGTCAGCGCCTGCATGGTTTTAACCTGTTCGTCGGTGGCCCAGCCAAAAGAGCGAATATGATACTCGTTGATCATCGGGTCATGCAGTTCATCGTTTTTCAGGAAAAACTCAAAGGTGGGCGGATTGATATCAATGCCTTCTTTTAAACCCAGGCGCTTGCAAATACTGCCGGCGGCGATATTACGCACCACGCATTCGACGGGCAGCATGTTAAGTTTTTTCACCACCGACTCCTGCGCGGATAACAGCGATTCGAAATGGGTGGGGATTCCAGCCGCTGCGATTTTCTGCATAATAAAGGCGTTAAACTTATTGTTTACTTCGCCCTTGCGATCCAGTTGCTCGGTTTTTTCGCCGTCAAACGCCGAGGTGTCGTTACGAAAAAACAAAACCAGCTTATCCGGATCATCCGTCACGTAAACCGACTTGGCCTTTCCTGAATATAACTCTTTACCTTTTTCCATAATGAATTACCGTTGTTTTTGGTTGGTTTTACATGTATGCCTTAATTTATTAACGGCGGCAGGTATCCGTTACGCCGCCCACTTAATTAATATCCCGCCATGCCAGGCCTTCCTGCTGATCGGCCACCGCGATCCAGTGCCGGGCACAATACAGTGCGTCACTCAATACCGCCTGCGCCAGTTGCGGGGTATTGTGGCGCTCGCTGATATGAGCCGCCACGATATGCTGCAAACTGGATGTGTCAATCTGCTGCAACAGTTCACCCGCCTGTTCGTTGTTAAGATGACCAAAGTCGCCACCGACCCGCAGCTTCACGCTATAGGGATAACTGCCTTCGGCCAGCAGCGTTGTGTCATGGTTACATTCCAGCACCAGCGCATCACAGCCTGATAATTGCTGTTCAATATGCGAGGTACTGCTGCCAGTATCCGTCAGTATGCCCAACCGCCGGTCACCGTCATGGAAAATAAACTGGCACGGCTCCCTCGCATCATGCGGAACGGGAAAAGGATCGATGCCCAGATCACCAATATGAAAGGCGCTATGACAGTTAATTTCCGTCACCGCCGGTAATTCGCCAAAGCGACTGCTGGACAGTGTACCGTGGGTTGCATATACGGCGACCTGGTATTTGCGGGCATAGGCGCCCACGCCGTTGATATGATCCGCATGTTCATGGGTTATTAAAATAGCGTCAATGCTTTCGGGATCAACGCCGTGTTGCGCAAGACGTTGTTCGGTTTGTTTTACCGAAAAACCGTTGTCCAGCATCAACCGGGTATCGCCGCATTCGATGATCATGGCATTACCGCGGCTGCCACTTCCCAATGAACAAAAACGCAAATCGCGTCCCCTTCTTTTGATTGTTATCGTCTGATTGTTATCGTCGCTATTGGAATACCAGCATCAGCAATTACGTTCGTACTTCGCCGAAACCGGATTTATCTATGGCCCTGTGTCATCATCGACACCGAATCATCCCGTCACATTTTTGTTAAAACCAGGCAATCCACCCTATCCCGCTTTTCCGGTTTTGGGCTTGGCAATAATTTCCTTGAGTTGCAGTAATAAATGATCGGATAGCCCGGAACTTTCCAGCGTGCCAAACTTGTTATGGACCGTAATACTCGTCTTGTCATCCATTGTCTCAAGATGAATCTGGTATTCTTCCTTGACGTCCTCTTCTTCATCCCCGGGATGTGGGGGCTCGTCCTCGAAGCGCACTTGCGGTAACAGTTTCGTTACGGTATATATTTGTGCGCCGCGGCTGCTATCATCGATGGAAAATCCCAACTCACTGAGTGCCGGACCGACTAACGGCCACACCTGTTCAAATTCCGCATCCACCAGCAACAGCGATTCGCCGTCCGAATTCCTGGTGAGCTTTGAGGTGACACCTTCAATCGGCTGGTCAACCTTCGCAGTTTGCGGTTGCGCCTCGGGTGCAGATTCGCGTTCTGAGGAATCCAGCTCTGACAAATCGACGCTTTTATCTATGGCCGGTGGTTCTTCCAGTTCCCTGGGATCCACTGAAGCTTGTTGGTCGGCGTCAGCGGGAATATTGAATGGATTCATCCTGGGGGGATCATTTAATCCTTCGGGAATAACCAGCGGCTGGCCGGAAGGAGCATTTTTATACGCCAGTTCGTCTTTACCTTTAAATAAGCCACAGCCCGTTACTGTCACAGCGAGGCACCCAATTAACAAAAAACGCGATACAGACATGACGATAGAATTCTCGGTGCTCAGAATTAAAGGATATTGGCCTGCTTCATGGCCTGGCGTACGGCATCATGATGCGCCACTGATAACATCGTCAGTGGCAAACGAATGCCACTTTTGATTAACCCCATTTCGTAAAGGGCCCATTTAACCGGAATCGGATTGGCTTCCAGAAACAGGTTTTTGTGCAACGGCATGATGGTTTCGTTGATCTGGCTGGCCTTTTCTTTGTCACCACTGAGCGCCGCCGCGCACATATCATGCATGGCCCGGGGCGCCACGTTGGCGGTTACCGATATATCGCCCTTGCCACCCAGTAATATCAAATCCATGGCGGTAGGATCGTCGCCGCTATAGAGATCCAGTTTTTCACCGCATAGATCGAGTATCTTTTTGCCCCGTTCGAGGTCTCCGGTGGCTTCCTTGATACCGACAATGTTTGAAATCTCCGCCAGCCGCGCAACGGTTTCCGGCAACATGTCGCAGGCAGTGCGGCCCGGAACGTTATAGAGAATTTGTGGTATCCCCACCGCTTCGGCGATGGCACGGAAATGCTGGTACAACCCTTCCTGGGTGGGCTTATTGTAATAGGGCGTTACCAGCAGGCAGGCGTTAGCGCCGGCCTCCATGGCACAACGGGTTAAATCAATGGCCTCGCGCGTTGAATTGGAACCGGTTCCAGCGATAATCGGCACCCGGCCGGCGGCCGTTTTGACAGCTCGTTTGATCGTCGCGCAATGCTCTTTTTCATCCAATGTCGCCGATTCCCCTGTCGTTCCCACCGCGACGATGGCATCGGTCTTGTTTTCAATATGGAATTCGATCAGCCGGTCCAGCGATTCATAGTCGAGTGCGCCATCATCAAACATGGGGGTAACCAGCGCGACCATACTGCCGTGAAACATACGTTTTCTCCAGTTTCCAAATGTTGTTGCCGAAGATGCGGTGAATCGATTTGCCGCCTCGAGCGCGTTAATGGTACTGAGCGAACCTGCCGATGACAAGCACGCATGATGAGATATAAAGTATTTTCCGAGCTTAATGAGACACTATACTCAGGCTGGTCCAGGCTGGCGAGATTGATTATTTTTTAATCACGCCAGCCATGGTATACTGCCGCAAAATTTCACTGCATTTTTTTACCATTAGCCACTACAATAATACCGCCATGGATAATTCACTCGTTATTACCGCATTTGGAAACGATCAACCGGGTATCGTCGACAACCTGTCCGCCACCATTATGGATAGTGGTTGCAACGTCAATGACAGCCGGATCACCGCCCTGGGTGGGGAATTTGCAATGATTCTGCTCGTCACCGGCAAATGGAATGAGCTTGCCAAACTGGAAACCCAGGTGCAGGGATTGGGCGAAAAACTGGGATTGACCATATCATCCAAACGTATCGAGCCCAAAAGGAAGCGCGACAATGTACTGACGTACACCGTGGACGTCGTTTCGATGGACCACCCCGGTATCGTTTATAAAATTGCGAATTTCTTTTCCAGCCGCAACATTAATATACGGGAATTGAACACCAACAGCTATGCCGCTGCCCATACCGGTACCCCGATGTTTACCATGAACATGATTATCAGCGTCCCAACCGATATTCGCATCGCCACGCTGCGAGAAGACTTTCTCGATTTTTGTGACAACCTGAACATGGACGCGGTACTGGAACCGGCAAAGAGTTAACCGGTTACCTATTCGCAATTCGCACATATGCACATATCACGTATATAGTCGCTAGTCGTGGTCCGCCGGTGCCTTCCGGCAGCCAACCGGCTGACACACCACAAACACCGACATAGCAACAATACCCGCTAACAAGGAGCAACAATGAGTAAAGTCGCTATTGGCAAAAAAATCCCCGCATTCAAATTACCCGCCACCGGCGATCAGGAAATCAAATCCTCCGACTTAAAAGGCAACAAAGTCATCCTGTATTTTTATCCCAAAGACAGCACGCCCGGCTGCACCCGGGAAGGGCTGGACTTTCAGGCCAACCTCACCAGGTTCAAACGCGCCGGTGCCGTGGTACTGGGCGTATCCCGTGACAGCGTGGCATCCCATGAAAAGTTCAAGGACAAACAGGGGTTCAAGTTTGACCTGTTATCCGATCAGGACGAAAAGCTGTGCAAGATGTTCGATGTCATCAAGGAAAAAAACATGTACGGTAAAAAAGTCATGGGTATCGAACGCAGCACGTTTCTAATTGACGAAAACGGCGTGCTGAAAAAAGAATGGCGCAAGGTCAAAGTGCCGGAACATGTCGATGAAGTGCTGGCTGAGGTTAAAGCACTGAAATAAGCGTCTTCGCGGATAAAATGTTAATTATTACTGGTTAGCACTGATACCGTGATAACGTAACGTCCAAATTCTCACACCGGTTTAACAAAACCCCCACCATATAACAGGCTGGATCATGCTCCGGCCTGTTGATCTTTTGCCGCTGCATTCGACCTTAATCAATCCCGGGTTACACGGCTTCTTACGACCAGGGTTACGCTGACTGCACAACTACGACCGCAGACGCCCCGAAAAGCCCAACCTTTTGAGCAAGAAATCAATTCCACCAACCATTATCATTGGCAATTTTCCAGAAAGACATATCAATTCGCTGTGTCTTTTTATCCAGTAACCACAACCACAGTACGGCCAAGATGTTTTTATTACCGGTATTAAAATCATTCACAAAACACGCTCCTTGTTAAAAATAAAACTTATAAGGCACTGTAGGAAAGAACGTACAAAGCACTACAGCATGAAAGCATAATCTTGTCTGGCAACTGACATCAGTAAAACATGCTAACTATTAACACTGAATTACAAATACTTACGTATCATAAAAAAACATCATTTACTTACAATTTAATTTTATGTCATAGGACTTAATTATCACGACACACTTATTCATCACAATTCCTCCTTTTTTGTAGTGTTTAACGCGCATTGTTGGTCATGTACTCTTTGATCCATATCATGGTTAATGCCCCGCTTTAGAACTATTCTAACGATCATTTAGGTACTTGATGCGACGGCATTAGTAAGGATTAACATATAAACTAAGCCGTTTAGTACGGACAGCAAAGGGCACGCAAAAACCAGGCATCGGCAGCAAAAAGAGAGGAATGTTGACATGGACACGGCACGGAACCA
>JASFMT010000163.1:0-7668 GCA_050117455.1 Gammaproteobacteria bacterium
CCTGGCAGCAACACTGGAAAAAATTCCCGCGGCCACTCATCCAATGGATGTACTGCGCACCGGCTGTTCCCTGCTGGGTTGCCTGGAGCCGGAAAACAATTTCTCGCAGCAATGGCGTGTAGCAGACCGCCTGGTGGCAACACTGCCTGCCATGCTGCTTTACTGGTACCGTTTCCACACGGACAACAAACGTATCGATACTGGGGCAGAGGCGAACACTACCGGTGAATACTTTTTAAAATTGCTGACAGATAAAGAGCCGGATAAATTGCACTGCGACACCATGAATGTGTCGTTGATTTTGTACGCCGAACACGAATTCAACGCATCCACCTTTGCCGCCCGGGTTGCCGCGTCCACGTTGTCGGATTTTTATTCCGCTGTCGTCGCAGCCATTGGCACGTTGCGTGGACCGCTACATGGCGGCGCCAACGAAGCCGCCATGGACTTGATCCAGCGCTTTGACTCACCGGAACAAGTTGCACCCGCCCTGCAGCAGGCACTGGCCAACAAGGAAAAGATCATGGGCTTTGGCCACCGGGTTTATAAAACATCTGACCCAAGAAACAAGATCATCAAGCAATGGTCGAGGAAACTCAGCGAACAGCGAAAAGATTCGACGATTTTTCCCGTGTCCGAAGCCATTGAAAAATTTATGTGGGACACAAAAAAGCTGTTCCCCAACCTGGATTTTTACAGTGCCTCGGCGTTTTATTTCATGGCTATTCCCGTCGCACTATATACGCCGATCTTCGTCTGTTCGCGGATAACCGGCTGGTCCGCTCATATCATGGAACAACGCGCCAATAATGCACTAATCCGTCCTGGATCAAAATATACCGGCCCAAAACAACAGGCCTTTATTTCTGTAGATCAGCGATAACAGCAGATACGCTATCCATTGATAGACAAACAATATAGAAACACACGATACTCCTGACAATGACCGACTACCGCAGCGCCCAACGCCCAGAACCCGACACTGTCCTCACGGCGATTGCCGATTACGTTGTTAACGAACCCATTTCCAGCGAGGAAGCCTACCAGACCGCGCATTGGTGCCTGCTCGACAGCATGGGCTGCGCCCTGCTGGCATTGAGCTATCCCGCCTGCACAAGAATGCTGGGACCAATCGTACCCGGCGCCACCTTTGAAGACGGCGTACTCATACCGGGCACTCACTACAAACTGGATCCGGTACAGGCAGCGTTTAATATTGGCACCATGATTCGTTGGCTGGACTATAACGATACCTGGCTGGCAGCGGAATGGGGCCATCCATCGGACAATCTCGGCGGGATTCTTGCGGTTGCCGCTTATATCAATAGCCAGCGGACACTAAACAACGAATCACCGATGGTGATAGCGGATGTACTGACCGCCATGATTAAAGCGTATGAGATTCAGGGCATACTGGCGTTAACCAACAGCTTTAACGCGGTGGGACTGGATCATGTCATACTGGTACGCATCGCCACCACAGCCGTGGTCACCGCCATGCTGGGCGGTACGAAAGAACATATTATCAATGCACTCTCGAACGCCTGGATCGACGGCGGCGCCCTGCGCACTTACCGCCATGCTCCTAATACCGGTTCGAGAAAAAGCTGGGCAGCGGGTGACGCCACCAGCCGCGGTGTATGGCATGCCTTTAATGCGCTAAAAGGAGAAATGGGTTACCCTTCTGCGCTAAGCGCGCCCCGCTGGGGTTTTTATGATGTGTTGTTCAAAGGACAGGGATTTTCGCTGCCACAACCCTTTGGCAGCTATGTCATGGAAAATATTTTATTCAAAGTATCGTTCCCCGCCGAATTTCATGCCCAGACCGCCGTGGAAGCCGCGTTGCAGTTACATCCGCAGGTGAAAGACCGGCTGAATGATATTAGAGAAATTGTTATTGATACCCAGGACGCGGGCGCACGCATCATCGATAAAACCGGACCGCTGGACAACCCCGCCGACCGTGATCATTGTCTGCAATACATGGTAGCTATCGCATTACTGTTTGGTCGGCTGACCGCCGAGGATTATGAAGACCACATCGCTCGCGATCCCCGCATTGACGTCATACGCCAATCCATGCAGGTAAACAAACAGTCTTCCTACACGCGGGACTACCTGGACCCGGAAAAACGTTCCATAGCGAACGCTGTCCAGGTATTTTTTAACGATGGCACACATACTGATCGCGTTGAAGTGCACTACCCGCTCGGCCACCGCCAGCGCCGTGATGAGGCCTTGCCGTTGTTACGCCGGAAACTGGCCAACAACCTTAGTCATGTTAAAAATCCTGCGACAATACTGGACTTGTTTGACAACCCGGAAAAACTCCTGGCACTCGCCGTGGATGATTTCGTGGCTTGTTTTGAGCCACGCTAGCTTGTTTGATATGCCGGGCTAACAATCATCATCGGCGACCATTTCACCGGTATAAGGATCTGTCAACGGCTTTCCTGTCTCGTCCGTCCATATAACGTTAATAAACATCATGGACGCCATGCGTTGCGGTTGCGTATCCAGCGCCAGACGAATATCGGAATCCTTGATCCCGTCATAGATGAAAACCGTGCCTTCCTTTTCCATCTGCAATTGTTCCGCGCCAGGGTTCAGCAGCTGATCCAGCTGGAATTCATAAAACAGTCCCATATCCGGGTCATTGGACGCGGCTACTCCAATGCCGGAAACAAACAACAAACATGCGGCAATAAAAACGACAGCACCACCCTTGATAGTATTCATGATGCGATCTCCTCAATTCAGTCAATGATCGGAACTCACCTGGCCATGAGATCATAGGTTGCTCATGCCTGATTCACTGGAGAAGACACCTTGAATTGGAAAAGGGTTTAGTGGAATTAGCTATCCTGGCAGCAACTACGCATCAGTGACGGTTTAACCAGCCGTGGATGTGCGCCATGATTCTGTCACCAGTTTCGTTCAAAACAGGATCGATAAGTCGGTCACCCAGCTGCGTGGGGCCTGACTCGATGCCATACAGTACGAATTGTTTTGGCATCATATTAAGCTTATCGCCCAGCCGCAATGTGTCAGCCACCCCAACATCATGACTGGAAAATTGCCGCTCGTTTACCATAAGTTGATCCATATTGAGTTCGCGAACCGTACCAGCCGTACCGCCGGCCACAGCGTCCACCACGATGGCCAGCTCAGCGTCTTTTATCAGATACAGCAATGCCAACCCCGGGCGGTCACAGTAAACCAGTTGCACAGCGGAATTCGTCTCAGCCGATTGAGATTGCCGCTGTTTTAAGTATTCAATGACCTGCCAGCCCCAGCGGTCTGCGCCGAACGGTGAGCCTACACCGACTACCATAACAGGCTTCATTGCCGATCAACTTTCAGTTTCAGGAAATGAGTGGAACAGGAAATACAGGGATCGTAGTTGCGAATGACTGTTTCACTGCGCAACCGCAGGGCATCATCGCCCTGATCAAGCCCAAATGCCTGCAGTGACATTTGTATATCCTGCTCAATGCGCGCCTGGTTCTGGCTGGTGGGGGGTACAATCGTCGCACTTTTCACGTAGCCCTGGTCATCCAGCTCATAGCGATGCCAGAGAATACCACGGGGCGCTTCGGTACAACCAAATCCGATACCAGCTTTCGGAGCTACTTGCGCATGGGGCGTTGCCGCGGGTTCGTATTGTTCCATAATGCGAATAGCCTCGAGAAATGCATAATAAATTTCGGCAGCACGTGCGACAATGCTGTGGAACATATTGTTGGACGGAAAGCTGATGCCGCTAGCTTGTATAGTCTGCTGCACCTCGTCCGGTAGCTTGTCCTGGTTCAGATTGACACGGGCCAGCGGACCCACGAGATAGGGTTCGCCGTTTAAGTGCGCGTGCAATGCCGTGGAATGGGGAACATGTGTTTCCCTGAAATGTTGCTGGTAATCGGCAATATCAATGTCCAGTCCGGCGCTGGAAACAATGCGGCCTTCGTTCATGGGGTATTCGTGCTCGTGACGTAATGCCACACAGGTGAAATCCTGTTGGTCGTCGGGCAGCTGCAATGAGGCGGTCCACTCCACCAACGCCCTGGCCATCGGCAGAGCCTGTTTAAAATCAGCCAATAAGGTACCGACTTCCGCTTTCCCTGGCGCGCTAAAAAAACCGCCGGTACAAACACCCACTGGATGCACCGAGCGCCCACCCAGTAAACGAATCAGGCGATTGCCCAATGCCTGTAACTGCACACCGCGGCGTACTTCAGCCGGATACTGGTCCGCCATGGTAATGGCATTATCGAAACCCAGAAAGTCCGGCGCCGCCAGCAAATGAATATGCAGCGCATGGCTTTCGATCCATTCGCCGCAATACATTAACCGTCGCATGGCTCTCACCCACGGTCCGGCATCCACACCAAATACACTTTCAATGGCATGCACCGCGCTCATTTGGTAAGCCACGGGACAAATGCCACAAATACGGGCGACGATATCAGGCACATCGGAGTAGAGGCGACCTTCCAGTAATTTTTCAAATAAACGGGGCGGTTCAAAAATACGTAAATGCAACTTGTCGATGTGATTATCCTTGATGGACAACTCAAGGGCGCCCTCCCCTTCAACCCGCGCCAGCACAGGCACTTCAATATTAATGTGTTTTTTGTCGCTCATAGCAGGCTATCTGGATTTCCAGTATTCACCGGCGTCACGAAATTGCGGCGCCTCACTGTTAATAAACAAAAACCGCCTGGCAATGTCTTCAGGCACTAACCCCAACCCCTTTAAGCGTACCCCTAACGACTGAGTATTGACGTTTTCCGCGGGACCGTAGCAGCCATAACAATCCCGGCCGATACGCGGGCAGATGGATCCGCAGCCGGTATGGGTGACCGGACCCATGCAGGGCATTTGCCTGGTGACCATCACACAAACATTATGTTGCCGTTTACATTCCATGCACACTTTGTCTGCATCCACTTTTGGATTAACGCCGGACAACAGATCCCGCACCGCCAATATTACCTGCCGGGTATTGACGGGGCAGCCCCATAGCTCCAGATCCACGCGCACATGCTGGCCAATGGGTGTTGAGGTCGCCAGGGTCTGGATGTATTCCGGTTTTGCATAAATGGCGGACATCCATTCATCGGTGCTGGCAAAATTTCGTAACGCCTGGATACCACCGGCGGTTGCGCATGCACCAATAGTAATCAGGTATTTACTGTTGCTACGAATACGCCTGATACGTTCCCGGTCAGCGGGTGTGGTGATACTGCCTTCAACGAAAGCAATATCAACACTGGCTTCACCGTCAACGGGACCGGCTTCGGGAAAATGAACAATGTCAACGAGACCGGCTAACGTTAATAAATCTTCACCGGCATTGAGGAAAGCCAGCTGACAACCGTCACAGGATGCAAACTTATGGACCGCGACTTTTGGTTTTTGTCGTTCGCTGCTCATCACTCAAAATCCTTTAACGCCAAAGAGCTCTTTGATATCCTGGTAACGGAACACCGGCCCATCGCGACAGATAAACCTGGCACCGTATTGGCAATGCCCGCAATGACCAACAGCGCAATGCATGTTACGCTCCATGCTTAGCCAGAGTGCGCTTTCGTTCACACCGCGCTCCAGCATATGCTGAACCACAACACGCATCATACCCTCCGGTCCGCACATCATGACAATGACCTGTTCACTGTCGAATTGCAAATCGTTAAATAAACTGGTTACCGGTCCCACATGCCACGGCCACAGCGATTCACCGGCATCCGCCGCCACCAGAACCTGCGTGTCGGGTGCCTTGCGCCACTGGTCATAGCGATCCCGCCAGATAAAGTCACTGGAATGCTTGACCCCCTGCACGATATTCATCATGCCGAAACGTTCGCGGCGGCGCATCATATAATTGATAACCGACACCACTGGCGCACATCCCAGCCCGCCCGTCACGACCACGACATCCTTTTGCTCTGCTTCCAGTAGCGGCCAGCCACGACCAAAGGGACCACGAACACCGATCACATCACCGGTCTGTAACGTCGCAATACCCCGGGTTACCCGGCCAACGGCACGAATGGTATGATCCAGCATATGTTCGTCCTGCGGATCCGATACGATAGATATGGGCACCTCACCAACGCCGTGCAGATACAGCATATTGAATTGACCGGGTTCAAAGGTGTAGCGCGCGTGAACCTGAGGATCAGTAAAGCGCAACCGCAGGGTGAACATGTTTGGCGATTCCTGTATGCGTTCAATAATGGTGGCTTCATGCGGTAAATAGGGATTAGCCATTGCTGTCCTCCCCGCAAATGGCTGCGACCTCTTCGGTAATATCAATGCCCACCGGGCACCAGGCAATACAACGGCCACAGCCAACACAACCGGAACGACCATATTGATCATGCCAGCTACCCAGTTTATGGGTCAACCACTGTCGATAACGATGTGCCGTGGTCGCTCGTATCGTAATCCCGTGAATATAACTGTGACCCTGGGTGAAACACGAATCCCATTGCCGGAAATGCTCACTGCTTTCACCGTCCAGGGAAGGTAATTCTTCTTCCACATGACAGAAACAGGTTGGGCATACCGAGGTGCAATTGCCGCACGACAGGCAGCGCGTGGCAACTTCATCCCACCGGGGATGATCCAGGTTGGCGAACAACGGGGCGCGTAAATACTTTGAGGGTAACCCTCGTTGTTGCTGTTGCGCCGCTCGGTCAATCGCTTCTTCAGCCGCGTTGATTTGCACATCGGTAGCAGCGACCGTTGGCAACTTGTCGATAATAGCCAGACCTTTTTCGCTACGGCCGTGAATGAGGTAACCGTCATCCAGTTCTGAAAGGACGATATCATAACCGTATTCCGCCTTAGGTCCATCACCGGTAGAGACACAAAAACAGGTCTCTGCTGCATGGGTACAATTGACGGCAACCAACAGCGTCTGTTGCCGCCGCGCCAGGTAGTAAGGATCTTTATTTTCGCCGTGCAGAAAGTGTTTATCCTGGATATACAGCGCGGCCAAATCGCAGGCCCTTACGCCAATAATGGCCGTCGCCTCCGGTTCGGATGCCATGTCGACAAACCGTAGTTGTCCGTCCTCACTTTGTTCTGACCGCCACATAAATTCCCGGGATGCGAAAACATAGGTTTTGATGGCTTGCGGTCCATTGGCCCAGGCAAAATAGCGTTGCCCGCCCTCTTGCTTCAGAGTGTACTGTCCGGGGGATTGGTATTGCGAAACGCCTTGCGGCAATTGCGAACAATTTTCCAGCGTTTCATAGACGATGGCCCCGTCCCTCACCTGGGGCCCTATACAACGATACCCGTCATCCCGCAGAACGGTTATCAACGTCTGCAAGTCCGTACGTTTGATGTATAAAGAGGTGTTTTTCGCCATTGAACCTTTCTGGCCAGATCATTTCAATTCATGCAGGCTTATTGTCAGGCAACAAATACATGCTGTCGTTGATTTAGATTAGCATATTATAGAAAAATAAAGCAGGATTGGCCTAATCTCTCAATACAGCCGGTTATCCCGGATTTTTCTATTATGATATCTGATTCAGGTAAAGAAACCGGTGGTTGCAATTGTATCTTTTATGATTTTCGGTTGCGTTTTATCCATCACATGATGGCGGCATCGCTTGTAAACCCTGTACGGCAAGCTGCCCTACGTAGATTACTTAC
>JASFMT010000164.1:0-7628 GCA_050117455.1 Gammaproteobacteria bacterium
GGCGGATCTTGACGCCAGGATACCGGACATCCTGTGGTCCTGTCCGATAGTAAGTCCGGCAGCTATATGATTATACAAGAATATTACGATAAGGGTTTAAATCGTGTAAACTTGCCCCCATCTCCGGGGCAGGGTTGCGCGCTCGGCAAGCGCCCGATCCGTAAGGTCATTCTGTGTAGTAGGAGTGTTTAACCAAACAGGTCACACGTGCTTTAAAGAATTCGTTCTAACGCATGTTCGAATGGCCGGCGCCGCGGCATCGGCCGAACGACATTAAATCAGCCAACCATTTAGTCAACCAAGGAGCTTTGCTATGTCCAGTGTCTCTCGCGATCAGGTTGAGAGTGCCATAAAACAATACATTGATCCGTATCTTGAATCGGATCTGGTCACCGCGAAATCCATCAAAAATATTGCGGTGGACAACGGCAAGGTCAGCGTGGATGTGTCGCTGGGATTTCCCGCCAAAGGTTACTATGACAAGCTGACGGCGAAGCTGAAAGAGCAGATTAGCGCCCTGGACGGCGTGTCGGACGTGACGGTGAATGTCAGCAGTAAAGTGGAAGCGCACGCCACGCAAAAAGGCGTGAAACCCATTGACCAGGTAAAAAATATTATTGCCGTTGCCTCGGGCAAGGGCGGGGTGGGTAAATCCACCACCGCGGTAAACCTGGCGCTTGCGCTGGCCGCCGAAGGCGCCAACGTGGGCATTCTGGATGCGGATATTTATGGTCCCAGCCAGCCGCGCATGCTGGGTGTGAGCAGCAAGCCGGAGTCTCCCGACGGCAAGAGCCTGGAGCCGCTGGTGGGTCACGGCATTCAGTCCATGTCCATCGGTTACTTGATCGACGAGGAGACCCCGATGATCTGGCGCGGCCCCATGGTGACCCAGGCGCTGGAACAGTTACTCAACGATACTAACTGGAAAGATGTTGATTACCTGATCATCGATTTGCCGCCAGGTACCGGGGACATCCAGCTAACCCTCGCGCAAAAAGTCCCTGTCAGTGGCGCCGTGATTGTTACCACCCCGCAGGACATCGCCCTGCTGGATGCCCGCAAGGCCCTCAAAATGTTCGAGAAAGTGGATGTGCATGTGCTGGGTATTATTGAAAATATGAGCATCCATATCTGCAGTAACTGTGGCCACGAGGAACATATTTTCGGCGAAGGCGGTGGCCAGAGCATGTCCAAACAGTACGATGTGGATTTTCTCGGCGCGCTGCCGCTGGACAAGCAGATCCGCGAGGAAGTGGACAGTGGCCGGCCCACGGTTGCTGTGGAACCGGATTCGCGCATTTCCGAAATTTATCGCGAAATCGCCCGCCAGGCGGCGGCCAAGTTATCAAAACGCGCCAAGGAACACAGTGCCAAGTTCCCCAATATTGTGATACAAAATAACTAAGTACTAAGTATAAGAAGGCGTCGTTGCCGGCCGGCGCTGGTGAACGCGGCTGCGACGAAAATCAGAAAAATGAAGTTAGTCGGCGTGCTGGACGGATCGTGGTCAACGAGAATTGCCTTGATCCGGATTGTTGTCCCAAGTAACCTGCCGTTATTTAAAGCATCCGCAGGGGAACGTTTCTATGAGTATTAAATCCGACCGGTGGATTCGCCGCATGGTGGAAACCCAGGCGATGATCGACCCTTTCGAGCCCGGACAAATGCGGGAAAACGAGCAGGGACGTATCATTTCATACGGTACGTCCAGTTATGGGTACGATATCCGCTGCGCTGACGAATTCAAAATTTTTACTAATATCAATTCCGCCATCGTTGATCCCAAGAATTTTGACGACAACAGTTTTGTCGACGTGAAGTCCGACGTTTGTATCATTCCCCCCAACTCCTTTGCCCTGGCGCGCACCGTTGAATACTTTCGCATTCCCCGCAACGTGCTAACGATTTGTCTGGGTAAATCCACGTACGCCCGCTGTGGCATCATTGTCAATGTCACGCCGCTGGAACCGGAATGGGAAGGCCATGTCACCCTGGAGTTTTCCAACACCACGCCATTGCCCGCCAAAATTTACGCCAATGAAGGGGTGGCGCAGGTATTGTTCCTGGAATCGGATGAAGTGTGTGAAACGTCGTATAAAGACAGGGGCGGCAAGTATCAGGGACAGCAGGGCGTCACGTTACCCAAAGCCTGAGTTGTTATTTTTCTGCCTGGTTTGTTTTGTCTGTTGATTTACCGGGTAGCGCGATGCCGCTGATTTCCACCAGTTTGGCGGTCACCGTGCTGTCATCGGGACGGCGTTGTTGAATCTTAACCGGTAGAAACTGCAACTCGCGAGCGCACCACATGACGATCTCACGGTTTTTGGTGTTGCGCACTACTTTTACGGTGTGGAACGTTCCCAGTTCCATGACCAGCCGTTCCTCACCTTCGATGGTCATATCATAGGTTTTCATGGTACCGCCGTCGGCGACGCGATAGAGAAGTTCGTTATTACCCTGGTTAAGATCGTACATAATGGCCAGCTGGTATATCAGCTTGTCCAGAGTGTCGGTTTCCAGTTCCATGGTCCAGGGGTCGCCATTGATAATGTTGATGACTTCGTAGCTGTCCCAGTCAAAAATCAGTTTTACATCCCGCTTCTGATCACTGCTGTTGACGTAGATATATTCGTGGGGAACCATTTTACTGTTCTGCCATTCCCAGTGGCTGCGTTCCACGACTTTGCCACTGGTAAACAGCCTGGCGATACCGCCGGGTTCAGTGACCGACTCAAACACAAAATGTCCGTTGCCCTTGTCGCGTAACGTACGCACCGTGCTGCCGACAGCCATGATACCTTTGCTGACATCATACTTCGCCGTGAAGTTGGTGGGCTGGGGAGCCGCCATCGCCGGTTGCCAATACAGGCTTCCAATGAAAACCAACGTCAGCCACAAGGCATAGCAGTAGCGAATCAGGCAGGGGTTTGTTTTGACTGTCTGAATTGAGATTGCTGCGCGGCGACTGAAATTGGGGAGCGCCGGGCGATGGGACGCCGTTACTGTCGCCGTTAACCGCTGTGTTGCTGAATAAGGCACACTAATTCCTTCCTGACCTCATAACTATAAGTATCGGCTACGGATGTATTAAAGGCGAGGCTTTTTTTGCTGTTAATTATTATCATCAGATAAGAACGAATATTGGAAAGAGATATTAATTATTAGGCCGTGGATTAGTCAGTGAGTTCCGGCGTGTATAACAAGGGTTCTGTTAGTAGCTGGCCGTCTAAAGACACCTGTTGATTACGATATCGCAGGCGTGATTCGGCGATCCAGCGAATAACCAGGGGATAAACTTGATGCTCCATCTGTAACACACGTTGTGCAACCGTTTCTGCATCGTCACCGGCCAGGACGGGTACACGCGCCTGTAAAACCGCGGGGCCGCCGTCCAGTTCCGGTGTTACGAAGTGCACGGTTGCGCCGTGTTCCTGTTCACCGGCATCCAGCGCCCGTTGATGTGTGTTAAGGCCGCGGAATTTCGGCAACAGGGAAGGGTGGATATTGATGAGCCGGCCCTCGTAATGGCTTACAAAGCGATCCGTTAATATGCGCATGAAGCCCGCCAGTACCACCAGTTTCGGTTTAAAGGCATCAATTTCCCGCTGCAACGCTTCATCGTATGCTTCGCGGGATTCAAATTGCGTGTGGTCCAGCACGATAGTGGGGATACCGGCATTCGCGGCGCGGGTCAGCCCGTAAGCCTCAGCGCGATTGCTAATGACCGCTTCGATCGTGACGGCCAGGTTTTGTTGGCTGGCATCAATAATGGCTTGCAGGTTGCTGCCATTGCCGGAAATCAACACGACAATCGGCAGTTTTGAAGGTGTGGCGGTATTGTCAGTCATGGCAGCTTAAAGCTAAATGATTACCGGATTATCACGTCAATCGTGGCTTATGATGTATTGCTGCTGATGTTGGCGTTAGCGGTTTTGAGTCGGCCGAACCCGGGCAACCTAGGCAGCGGTAATGGTAATGGCCGGCGTGTCGTTGGTACGCTCAACGATTTTGCCAATGTTATAGGCTTTTTCGCCCTGGCCGGTCAGCAGTTCAATGGTTTTATCGGCATCCTGTGCATTGACGATAACCATCATGCCAATACCACAGTTAAAGGTGCGCAGCATTTCCTGCTCGTCAACGTTGCCGTTGTCCTGAATCCACCGAAAAACCTTTGGTACTGGCCACGTGCCCTGTTCGATCACCGCGGCACAATGCTCGGGTAGCACCCGGGGCAGGTTTTCGGTGAATCCACCACCGGTAATATGGGCCATGGCGTGGATGTCCACCGCTTGCATTAGTGCCAGCAACGGTTTGACATAAATGCGGGTGGGTTCCATTAACGCTTCGCCCAGTGTTTTACCGTTGAATCGCTGCAGGAGGTCGGCATCGTTGACATCAATGATTTTTCGAATCAGCGAATAGCCGTTGGAATGGGGGCCGGAGGATGCCAGGCCGATGACAACGTCACCGGCGCCAACCTTGCTGCCGTCAATGAGATCTTCTTTTTCAACGATGCCGACACTGAAACCCGCCAGGTCGTAATCTTCCATTTGATACACGCCGGGCATTTCAGCGGTTTCCCCACCCACCAGGGCGGCACCGGCCTGTTCGCAACCGGCCGCGATACCTTTGATGACGTCGGCGGCAACATCAACATGCAATTTGCCGGTAGCATAGTAGTCAAGAAAAAACAGGGGTTCGGCTCCCTGGACCACCAGATCATTGACGCACATGGCCACAAGGTCTATACCAATGGTTTCATGGTTGCCCATGGTCATGGCCAGTTTAAGCTTGGTACCCACCCCGTCGGTGCAGGAAACCAGCACCGGCTGCCGGTAGCGCCCCACGGGCAGTTCAAACAGGGAACCAAATCCACCCAGACCGGCCAAAACTTCCGGACGGGCGGTTTTAGCCGCATAGGGCTTGATTTTGTCCACCAAATCATTGCCGGCGTCGATATCAACCCCGGCGTCTTTGTAATTTAATGACGGTTTTGCGGGCGGTTTCGTGGAATCCATATTTTGTACATCCTGAAAAAAATGCGTAATCTTATGTGATCAGGTTAAACTATGAAACCTTGACATTGGATAAGCTCTCACATAGCGTGAATTGTATTATGAAACCATTCTTTTATGACAAATTTTTCGCCCTGGCGCTGTTTTTGGCTTCTGTATCGGTTGCCCACGGTGCAATTGTGCAGGGATTATACGAAGCGGAGAAAGTCGTATCCAGCCAATCCAAATCAGCGCGCGTTGAAGCGATGAAAAGTGCCCTCACGGAAGTGTTGGCCAAAGTGACCGGCCGACCGGATATCAACACGGTGCCTGATGTGGCCACGGCCCTTGATAAGGCACGGAATTATGTACAGCAATACCGCTACCATAAAATTCCCGAGAACAGCTACCTGAATACCGAAGCGGCCGCCGGGTCCCAGATTATCTGGATTCGCTTTGACGAACGGGCCATTAACAAGTTACTGCAAAAAAATAATCTGCCGGTATGGGGTCGTACGCGGCCGGCGACACTGGTATGGCTGGCGGTGCAACAGGATGGCGCGCGCTACATGATCGGCGGTAACTCTCCCGAAGAAATCCGGTTTGCCCTGGAAAACGAAGCCCAGCGCCGCGGTATTGCGTTGGTATTGCCGATGCTGGATGTCGAAGACCAGAATAAGCTGAGTTTTCTGGATGTGTGGAACAACAACCAGGAATCGGTTTTCCTGGCTTCCCAGCGCTACGACGCGGATGCCATTTTGGTGGGGCGAATGAATTTGACCGCCGGTGACCAGTGGCAGGGCCGCTGGATTTTGTACGAAGGGGGCCAGGGCCTGAGCTGGAATACCCAGGGCAACGTCGCCAATCAGCTGCTGGACTCGGGCGTGTTAGGGACGTTAGAGATTCTGGGCTCACGCTATGCGCAGGTTTACGACGATTCCAAGCCCGGCGAAGTGAATATTGCGGTCACCAATATTAAGTCACTGGATCAATATGCCCGCGTTTCGGGCTACTTGACGTCCCTGGAACAGGTAACGGGTATTTATCCCACGCACGTTGACAATAACAGCGTTTCTTTCCGATTGAATATTCGCGGTAATTCCAAAGGATTGATTAAGACTATTGAGTTGGGCAACGTGCTGGCCGCGGTGTCTTCGCCATCCCAAACAGGCGGTAATTCCATGGTTTCGGGTTTTGGCAGTGGTCAGGAAATTGAAATACGGGAGACCGCACCGACGACGGCCCATATCTATCGCCTGGTACCGTGAATCGCCGCGATATCCCCAATGTAATCACCCTGTTACGTATCGTCCTGGTTATTCCGGTCATTTATCTGCTGCTCAAGCGGGAATTTAGTTATGCGCTCATATTGTTTTTCGTGGCCGGTTTGTCAGATGGTCTGGATGGCTATCTTGCCAAGCGTAATAACTGGACCTCGCGCCTTGGCAGCATCCTTGATCCGCTAGCAGATAAACTGCTGTTGGTATTTTCGTACCTGGCGCTGGGCTGGCTGGGCGAAATTCCCATGTGGCTGGTGATCGCGGTCATGCTTCGCGACGTGGTTATTGTGGTCGGAGCCATTGCCTATCACGAACTGGTTGGCCAGTACGATATGGTGCCGAGCTGGATCAGCAAGACCAACACCTTTTTTCAGATCCTGCTAATCCTGGTGGTAGTGTTTTCCCTGGGCGCTTATACTTTGCCAGTCCGGGCCCTGGAGACACTGGAGTACGTGGTCATGGTGACGACCGTGGCCAGTGGCATTAACTATGTCTGGGTCTGGGGCCGGCGCGCGGCTGCCGCTCATAAACAAAACTGAACGCGAAACAACAAAAACCATTAGCGAATAACAACCGTTACATGATGACATCATCAACAAGATGGTTCCTGTTTGCAGGGGTCGTATTAGCCGGCTTTCTGGTTTATCTACTGGCACCGGTGATCACGCCGTTTTTGATGGGCGCGTTATTGGCCTACCTGGGGGATCCTTTCGCAGACTGGCTGGAGTCCAAAAAGTTATCCCGCAGCGCCGCCGTGGTGGTGGTATTCATCGTGATTTTCCTGGTCATCATTACCTTGCCCCTGGTGCTGTTGCCACTTCTCGAACAGCAGATTTCGGCACTGGTGCGCAACCTGCCCAAATATGTTGATTGGCTGCAAAACACCGTTGTGCCGTTTCTCAGCCAGACTTTCAACATTGATAAGGATGCGCTGGATACCCAGTCCATCAAACAAACATTAATGAACAACTGGCGGGACGTGGGTGGCCTGGCCGGGAAAATAGTCGGCACCATGACACAATCCGGTGTTGCGTTGCTCGCCTGGCTGGCAAATTTAGTGCTGGTCCCGGTGGTAACTTTTTACCTGCTGCGCGACTGGGATGTGCTGGTGGCCAGAATCCACGAGTTAATCCCTCGTCAGCAGGAGCCCACGGTGGCGAAACTGGCCAGGGCCTCTGACGAAGTATTGGGGCAGTTTCTTCGCGGCCAGTTAACGGTCATGGTTGCCCTTGGCGTTATTTATACCACCGGGCTCTGGCTTATCGGGCTGGACCTGGCATTGCTGGTGGGCATGATCGCCGGCCTGGTGAGTTTTGTGCCCTACCTCGGAACCATCGTGGGTATTTTATTGGCG
>JASFMT010000165.1:0-7567 GCA_050117455.1 Gammaproteobacteria bacterium
CAGGGTGCCATGCAACTGGCCGGCGGGGTTCAGGGTGTGGAACTGCGCCTGGCTAATGGCGATGTCTATCAGGCTGAGGATGCCAATACGCTGTTGCGCCGCGAAACCACCTGGGATTTACCCATTGATGCGCTATGGTACTGGATTCGCGGCTTGCCTGACCCATCATTACCGATCAAAGTACAAATGGATTCCCAGGGCTTAATCAGCGATCTGACACAAAAACAGTGGCGTGTGCGTTATAACCGGTACCAACAGTACGGCCAGTACTATTTTCCCCGTAAAATCGTGATTAGCAATGACGGTACCAAATTGAAACTGATTGTGACCCAGTGGAATGTCAGCTAGTTAGTCACTAAACCGACAGCCTGATTACTCGACATGAGCGCAATGGACAGCTGGCCGGCGCCGGCAAAACTCAACCTGTTTTTACACATAACCGGTCGTCGGGACGACGGTTATCACAATCTGCAAACCCTGTTTCAATTCCTCGATTTTTCCGATCAACTGCATTTTTCGCCACGTAATGACGGTATTGTTCAACGAAAGACGTCGTTAAACGGTGTCGCCGCGGATGACGACCTCACTGTCCGCGCCGCCCGCCTGTTGCAGAAACATTGCAACAGCAAGAGTGGGGTGGATATCAGCGTGGACAAACGCATCCCCATGGGCGGCGGTCTGGGAGGCGGCAGTTCCGATGCCGCGACCACATTGGTGGCACTGAACCGGCTTTGGGATCTTCAGCTATCGCCATCGGAACTGTCGGCGCTGGGGTTGTCCCTCGGCGCCGATGTGCCGGTGTTCATTGCGGGTACCGCGGCCTGGGCGGAAGGGGTGGGGGAAATTCTACAAGCGGTGGATTTGCCTGAACCCTGGTATTTGGTGATTTTTCCTCAAGTTACTGTTTCAACCGCGCAACTTTTTAATGATCCAGAATTGACACGTGATGCCCGACCCATCAAAATACGCGATTACTTCGCGGGCGAGGTTTCGAACGTGTTCGAGCCCCTGGTCCGGCATCAATACCCGCCGGTGAACGATGCGCTGCAATGGTTATCAAACCATGCGCGGGACAACCGGCAACCGCCAATGATGACGGGCACCGGCAGCTGTGTCTTTACAGCCTTCGACGAAGAAATTGCGGCGAGGCAGAGTGCAGACCTGGCAAACCAGCAATTACCCCACGATTGGGACATTATTGTTGCCAGGGGGTGTAACGAATCGCCGCTGGCTCGCAGGTTAAAAAGCGGATCATCGCTAGAGATTTAAATACAGATTATTGGGCCGTCGCCAAGCGGTACGACTCCAGGGATGGAGGAGTTAGATTGTGTCGGGAACGCACAATCGAAGGCACTGGGTTTTGATCCCAGCATTCCCAGGTTCGACAATTTTGTCGGGAACAAAATTGAACGCGCGCAAGCGCGGCCCCGAAGGGGCGAGGCGCATGGATGCGCCGAGTAATCCTGGCAGGTCGCCAGGATGAGAGCAAAACAGTTTTATTGGGCCGTCGCCAAGCGGTAAGGCACTGGGTTTTGATCCCAGCATTCCCAGGTTCGAATCCTGGCGGCCCAGCCACATTTTTTGACAAACGCTATAGTGACTTAACCCGGCGAGTTCAACGTTGGGTTTTTTTAACACTAACGACATGAAAAGCGAGGTTTGATGTGTCCAACGGCCGGATGATGGTGTTTACCGGAAATGCGAATCCGAAACTGGCCGAAGCCGTGTGTAAACACCTGGACATTTCGCTTGGCAAAGCCATCGTTGGGCGATTTAGCGATGGAGAAATCCAGGTGGAGATCATGGAAAACGTGCGCGGTCGCGACGTTTTTATTATCCAGCCCACCTGCCATCCCACCAACGATAATTTAATGGAATTATTGGTGATGATGGATGCCGTACGGCGCGCATCCGCATCGCGTATAACAGCGGTGGTTCCCTATTTCGGCTATTCCCGGCAGGATCGCCGGCCTCGGTCAGCCAGGGTTCCGCTCACCGCGAAAGTGGTGGCCAATATGATCGAGGCGGCAACCGCTGACCGGATATTAACGGTTGACTTGCACTCGGATCAGATTCAGGGCTTTTTCAATCGCCCGGTGGACAATATCTATGCGTCCCCGATTTTGTTGGGGGATGTATGGCGGCAGGAATATCCCAATTTAATGGTGGTGTCGCCGGATGTGGGCGGCGTAGTCCGTGCCCGTGCCCTGGCCAAGCGTCTTGATGATGCGGATCTGGCCATTATCGATAAACGCCGACCCAGACCCAACGAAGCACGGGTGATGAATATTATCGGTGACGTTAAGGACCGATGTTGCGTGCTGGTGGATGACCTGGTGGATACCGCCGGTACGTTGTGCCAGGCGGCTGATGCATTAAAAGAACATGGCGCAGCGCGGGTCGCTGCCTACTGTACGCACCCGGTGTTTTCCGGAAAAGCGATTGAGAATATAAGTAATTCCATGCTGGATGAAATTGTGGTGACAGATACCATTCCGCTATCTGCTGAAGCGCAAGCGTGCCCCAAGATTCGCCAGCTAACGATTGCTGAATTATTGGCGGAAACTCTGCGCCGAATTAGCAATGAAGAATCGGTAAGTTCGTTGTTTATGGACTGATTGCCAGTAGTGGCAACGGGCGTTATTGATAACCGGTAGATTACGTATTACATCCGGTAAAGGTCGCAAAAACTTGCTGTCTCTGGTCGCGGGGATATCGAGTCGTAGCGGAATATTTAGCAAACTTAATGATAAGTTGGAGTTAAAACTATGAGTACCGATTTTAATGTAACCGCGGAAACCCGCAAAGACGTGGGGAAGGGTGCGAGCCGCCGCCTGCGTCATGCTGGGAAAATTCCCGGTGTTATATACGGTGGTGGTAAGGACGCGTTGTCGCTCACCATGGACCACGATGAAGTACTGCATCAACTGGAAAATGAGGCATTTTATTCTCATGTGCTGTCTGTCAAAGTCGACGACAAAACCGAGAAAGCCGTGCTGAAAGATGTGCAACGTCATCCCAGTAAACCCAAAATTATGCATGTGGATTTTCAGCGTGTTAGTGAGACAGAAAAAATTCACATGCATGTGCCATTGCATTTCATCAACGAAGAAATTGCGCCTGGCGTAAAAATCGATGGCGGACTGGTCGCTCACCTGGCATCTGGTGTGGATATTCACTGCCTTGCGAAGAACCTGCCGGAATATCTTGAGGTGGATATCTCAAGCTTGCATGCAGGTGAATCTCTGCATCTGTCGGACATCAAGTTGCCCGAAGGTGTGGAAATCCCCGCCCTGGCGCAAGGTCCCGATCATGATGTATCAATCGTAAGTATTGTTGTCAAGAAAGGTGGCGAAGAAGAGGAAGTCGAAGCCGAGGAGAAAAAAGAAGTCAGTGATGAGGGCGCACAGTCCTCCGGTGAAGAGTCCTGATTTCTTAAAACTCGCAAGCTAACCGTACCCTGGAAAGCCGACATTGTCGTCGAATATCGAGCTCATTGCAGGATTAGGAAATCCCGGAGCCCGCTATGAGGATACGCGACACAATGTCGGCTTTTGGTTTGTTGATCGGTTGGCTCAGTCGCAGGGCTGCATTTTACGCCATGACAATAAATTTCATGGCGAGTCAGGGAAAGTCACTATCAGCGGGCAGTCGGTCTGGCTGCTTAAACCCATGACCTATATGAACCACAGCGGTCAGGCGGTATCGGCACTCGCAAAATATTACAAGATCGCCGTGGACAACATCCTGGTGTTGCACGATGAACTGGATTTGCCTCCCGGTACGTTGCGCCTTAAAAAAGGCGGCGGCCACGGTGGACATAACGGATTGCGCGATATCATTGCCCATTTCGCCAACAAGGAATTCATGCGGTTGCGCATTGGTATCGGCCACCCCGGTTCCAGCCGGGAAGTCACCAATTACGTATTGGGTTCGCCGTCGCGTGACGACGAGACGCTGATTAATGATGCCATGGAACAAGCCATGGCGGTGCTGCCGCAGATTGTCGACGGCGAGTTTCAGAAAGCCATGAATCATTTGCACAGCAAAAACTAATTTACGAGCCATTCCATTATCTAGCTAGCAAGGAAACAACATGGGTTTTAAATGCGGCATTGTTGGGCTGCCTAATGTCGGTAAATCAACTTTGTTTAATGCTCTCACGAAAGCCGGCATTCAGGCGGAAAACTATCCGTTTTGCACCATCGAACCCAACGTGGGCGTGGTACCAGTACCCGATCCACGCCTGGACAAGCTGGCGGAGATTGTAAAACCTCAGCGCGTGTTGCCCACCACGATTGAATTTGTGGATATTGCCGGTCTGGTGGAAGGGGCTTCCAAAGGCGAAGGCTTGGGTAACCAGTTCCTGGCCAATATTCGCGAGACCGATGCCATTGCACACGTCGTGCGTTGTTTTGAAGACGATGATGTGGTGCATGTTTCCGGTAATGTGCATCCCGTGCGCGATATCGAAGTGATTAACACCGAACTGGCGCTGGCGGATCTCGACAGCGTGGAAAAAAACATTACCAAAACGGCGAAAGCGACCAAGGGTGGGGACAAGGAGGCCAAAGCCAAACTCACGGTATTGGAACGAATCCGTGATCATCTGGATGCGGGTAATCCGGTGCGTTCCCTGTCGCTGAGTCATGAGGAAAAACTGCTAGTGCGGGATTTGTTTTTGTTAACCGCCAAACCCACGGTTTATGTTGCCAACGTTGCCGAAGACGGCTTCGATAATAATCCTTACCTGGATAAGGTGCGGGAACTGGCGGCCACCGAGGGGGCGGAGGTCGTACCGGTATGCGCCGCGATTGAATCAGAGCTGGTGGAGCTGGATGACGAAGAGCGGGATGAATTCCTAAAGGAAATCGGACTGGAAGAGCCGGGACTGAATCGTGTAATCCGTGCCGGTTATAAACTGCTGGGGTTGCTCACGTACTTTACCGCCGGTGAAAAGGAAGTGCGGGCGTGGACGGTACGTGCCGGTTCCACCGCGCCCCAGTCCGCCGCTGCCATCCACACAGATTTTGAGAAAGGGTTTATTCGTGCAGAAGTGGTGTCCTATGACGATTTCGTGCAATACAACGGCGAACAGGGCGCCAAGGAAGCGGGCAAATGGCGCCTGGAAGGCAAGGATTATGTTACCCACGACGGTGATGTCATGCATTTCCGGTTTAATGTCTGACCAGTCAGCGGCGCACGACATGGCCTGAAATCAATTCCGTCTAATCGTACAATTTATTGATTTTTAAGCGGTAATGGTAAGGTTATTTCCCGGGTTTGTTTTTATTTTGTGCAAAATGACTTGCAAAGGCCGGGCTGATTCCGGTATCTTTACGCCTCTTTTCCCGCGCAAGTCCGCAACGGCTACGTAGCTCAGCTGGTTAGAGCACATCACTCATAATGATGGGGTCGGTAGTTCGAATCTACCCGTAGCCACCATTTCTCCGTTTATAAATCCTCGTTTTAAAGATTTTGCAGCCTTGGATAAGGCTTTTTGTGCCGAATGATGTGCCGAATTAACCGTTGCGACCATTTTTTGGAAAGCTGGCCATAGATCGGTGTCTTGCTGCCGGTGTCCGTTCTCGACATATCATAAATATATAGAATATCGGGAATGAAACAGGCCCTGGGGCCTGCCATTTCGAGCATTGGGTACAGCAATACTCTGTCATCGATCCGGCGCGTATACTGCCCGGAAGCGTCCAGTAAATCCCGGTAATCGATCTGCTTCCAGTAATACCATTGCCGCCAGCGACCTTTTAGCATCGATCGTACAAGTGCGCGACGGTATTCTTCTGGCGAAATGGAAAAAGCATCCGGGCTAATTCTCTTAAAAAGCTTAAATAGAAACGTTCTGGGATGAGAGCTTCGCCAACGCACTTTTCGAAAATGATTGCGGGTAACGGTTTTGGCGCTGTATGGACCTACCTGCTTGTCCCGTTGTCCGTTCTCAAGTTGATAACTGCCATAGGTCATCCAGCAATTATTCTCCTCGTAGCGTTGCGCAATAATTTGCAAACAGTTTTCATGAGCCAGGTAATCGTCTGCATCGACAACGACAATGACGTCGTTGTCGTCTGCGTTGGTAGCGCGTATGCCTTCAACGATATTGCGGACCTTGAATTTGCGCTCGGTATTTACGGTTAGTTTGAAGCGGGAGTCATTGCCAATCGCTTTACGTGCCTGGTCGACCGTGTCATCAGTAGACAGGTCATCGATCAAAACGCATTGAAAATCAGCGTGGCTTTGTTTTTTCAGCATTTCGATGTTTCGGCACACCTTGTCCGAAAAATTAAACATGGCGGAGATAATATGAAATTTCATATTTCTTTGTTTTGTTTAAGTTGTTGATTTTAAATGTTAATAATTATGTTTTTTACGTGAATTGCTGTATACTCGACGGCGATTTCGTCCTGTTGCGCTAAAGTATCAAGATGCCGCTGAAGAACGAAAGCATAACTCTGATGATATAAAAGGTCGAGTTTCGCTGGCGCTCGACAGGGTGAAGCCACCATGAAGGGTCACTAGTACCTGAACTGGGTCTTTGTCCTCCATAAAGGACGCTCCAGGTTTGTTTGATGTTTAAATAAATTTTTAACGACAATCAGCAATCGTATTACTTGCTATGGAATTACAGAATTTATAGCACTTTGTCTAATCAGTTTTTGTGGGTCAGGTATACCACTATTTGGCGATGGGTTTATTGTATAGTATCAGCCAAATGCAGGTCATACGGTATGCCGGCAACTAAAATTAGAAGGGATCTATGACAGCGTTAACAAGGCACCAAAACAAATTTGACTGGCTGATCATTTTATTTCTAGGCGCGTTTATTGTTTTGCTTCCCGGTTTTACGAAATACGGAAAAAATGCGTTCTATCTACTGTCAATCGCTGCTCTTGTTTATGTCGCGAAGAATGTTAGAAATCTGCCCGCCCTGACGAAACACGAAAAAATATTTTTTTATTTAATCGGGGCTGGTTTTATATGGACGCTAATTACGCTATATGTAAACGGTGCGCCGGAAAAAGGGGAGAATCTGGTCTGGTCCAGGCAGTTCTTTCTGGTAATGATTGTGCCTTTGTTTTACCTGTTTTGTCATGTCAGGATATCTTCTAAAACTTTATTCGCCATTCTGGTGCTCGCTTCTGCTGTTACCTTTGCGGTGGCTGTATATGATGTTTATTTCAGCAGTTCACGCTACATGGGGCGACGGGCCCATGGTGGTATGCATCCCATATTATTCGCCTCAATTGCGTTGTGTCTCGCGGGCTCTATGTCGGCAATGTTAGTCCATGGCAAGAAGAAGTTGACGAGTCAGTTAGTCGGGTGGGTTTCCGTGACGCTGCTATGTGTTGCTGTTTTTTTGTCGGCTTCGAGAGGCGTTTGGTTAGCGTTGCCGTTGTTGATTTTACTGGGGTTGGGATTTGGCTTGCCCAGGGTGGCGATAAAAACCAAACTCATTCTACTGGCGGTATCCCTTCTGGCCGCGTCACTGGTATATTTCGTCCCGGTCGTTCAAAAGCGAGTCGATGTGACGGTGACGAACCTTGCCAAATAC
>JASFMT010000166.1:0-7566 GCA_050117455.1 Gammaproteobacteria bacterium
AAACTCGCCGTGAACACCTTAACTTATATCAACCATAACCACTTCTATAGCTTGCCCAACAGGCCTTACGGTTGGTAAAAAACCGTGTGCTACCTGGTACGAACAAGCCCCACCCTTTTAAAATAATTTAATAATCAATAAGTTACCATTTTCTACACGTTACATTGAACAAAGTTTGGCTAAACGTTATGCGTGATTTTCTATATAATCAGCCGTTTTACGATTGTTACCAGCCAAAGGAATCTGAGCCGTCACATGCGCACTCTATTTGTATTAATCGCTATTATCCTGGCCGTCGTTATCATAAAACGCTTGATCACAACACAGTCACGTAGTAAAACAACAAAACAACCGGATTCGCTGGAATATAAAGACACCATTCGATGTGCCTATTGTGGCACCCATATGCCTCCGTCTTCAGCGCTAAAAAAGGGCGAAAACTATTACTGTAGCGAACAACACTATCTCGAAGACAAAAATAACAGCTGACCATTTACGGCTGATAGATTACTGACGGTTATATGTCGATCAAACACCCCATCATTGCCGTGACCGGTTCATCCGGGGCAGGCACTTCCAGCGTGCAGGACGCTTTCGCTGACATCTTTATGCGCGAAAGCATCAATGCCGCCTTTGTGCACGGAAACAGCTTTCGCCGCTTTACCCCCGCCGAAGTGGAAAAAGTATTTCGCGAAGCGGCCGAACAGGGCCGGCCTATCAGTCACTTTGGACCGGAAGCTAATTATTTTGACCGGCTGGAAGGTTTGTTCCGCGAGTACGCCCGCAGTGGTACCGGCCTCATTCGCGAATACGTGGAGAGCGACGAAGAAGCCGCTGCCTATCAACAGCCCATAGGCAGCTACACTCCGTGGGAAGAACTGCCGAAGCACACGGATTTACTGTTTTACGAGGGACAACACGGTGGCTGTATTGAAGCTACCTGGTCGCGCCGGCAGATGAGCGCATCACACAATCCCCTGGTTATCAACAAGCGTCACGAAGTAACGCAGTCACTGGATTCCGGCGTCGATATCGCGCAGTGGGTGGACTTGCTCATTGGCGTTGTGCCCAGTATCAACCTGGAATGGATCCAGAAGATCCATGCCGACTACAAGGATATCGGCCGGTCCGCCAAAGATACGGTCATGACTATTTTAAGGCGCCTGCCCGATTATGTCCGTTACATCACGCCGCAGTTTTCGTTAACAGATATCAATTTTCAACGGATCCCCCTGGTGGATACATCAAATCCGTTTATCAGCCTTGATGTCCCCACACCGGACGAAAGTATGCTGGTGATCCGTTTCCGGGAACCTAAAAGATTCGATTTCCCCAAACTGCTTAACCAGTTTGACGATTCATTCATGTCAAGACCAAACACCATCGTGGTAAAAGGTGGCGATATGCGCAATGCGCTGGAGATTGTCTGCACGCCATTGGTCCATCAGTTACTGGAAAAAAAGCAGGCCTACTACGCTGCCCATCCTCACGGTTGATATTTTCGCCGGCATCCGTTGTTATCCCTTGTCATAGACTATCTGGAAAAGTGTTGTATTATCCCAAATGAATATATCAACGCAAAGACGCAATGGCGCAAAGTTTTTAAAGATGTCCTGGCACGTTGGTGTTTTTATGTATTGAGATACATGTTGAGCAGAACCCGTTTGCCAACCATTTCTTACGATTGAAAATAACTTGCATTACCGTCTCATCTATCTCTAACAAAGCGCTGTCAAAACTGTTCTGGTTCTTTTGCGGACTTTGCGCCATTGCGTCTTTGCGTTAACAAATGCTGTCGTTAAAGGTCAACGGTGATGTAATGCATATGGTGAGACGAAACTTGATAAGTTAAAGCCTGCCCGTCGACAACGGGCAGGCTTTTTAGTAGGGGGCGGAAAATTGTAGTTTATTATTTGCGTCTTTAAGGATTGTGGTTTTTGATCATCGATATACGTCCTGTAATATCGAATGATGAAGAACCAGATGGAGCTGTAAGTAAAAGTTTTCTGCGCTAGATCTCTCCTTTGGCTTGGTTCTACACCACCTGGTTTACACCAGGCCCTGAACTGCGGTTGGCAACAACAAACAACATCAGTACAACAACATCACGTTTAACGAGAAATCAATCGCTATTGCAGTCGGTTACCACATTAGCGTTTATCATGGCACGGTTATAAGTTGCCTTCCTGTTGTAAGGCAAAAAACACCAGTGCAAATAGTACGAAGAAAAGAATGGTCCCCAACATATGACTGTTTCCTTGTTCTGTTTTAATGATTGAAATTTGTTTTCAAGGTACGTTTTATTTAACGTATATTTATTATGGTTATTGTGGAGATTGAAATTTTGATGTAGATCAAAAAAGGCGAGATTGTATGACGCGGAAATAGCTGGCATGGGTAAGAGAAATTCAATTTTCGGCTATTCCTGCTCGTTGTGGTACTACAAATTCATTGCGAATTTCACGTAAGATATTGTTTTACCTACTTTAATAGCTATTTCTTTTTAAACTGCACCACATGCTTAAGGGGTGACAGGTTAATTTCATCGACACTAATCACGGCGCGCGTGTTCAATATGTATGCAACGGTTTGGGCCACGTCTTCCGCTTCCAGATAATTTTCCGGATCGCCACCGGGCTCAAAATCCAGTTCGTCGAAAAACGCTCCTTTCACCATGCCGGGATTCACCAGGCTAACACGCACCCCGCTTTTCGCGCATTCGTCGCGAAGGGACTGCGCCAGACCCCGCAACGCAAATTTACTGGCACAATAGACAGCACCTTTGCGGCTGCCCTTGAGCGCCGATTCCGATCCAATAAAAATCAACTGTCCGGATTGGCGTCGCTTAAATAACGGTAAATAGGCCCTGGCCAGAAAGGCCTGGCTGGTAAAGTTCAGGTCCATTAATGATTGTATCTGTTGCCAGGAAAATTCTTCCAGCGAGCCAAACTCCCCACGGCCGGCGCAAAACACGATGCCATGCACATCGGCAAAGTCTTTGGTAAGCTGATTCAGTTGCGCCGGCAATTTATCCATTGCAGAAAGGTCTATATCGCGCCGGACATACGACGGATGTTCTATAGATTGCGATTGTGCGTGACGGGCAATACCGATGACTTCGTACTGGTTGTCGAGCAGCGCCACGGCAATAGCCCGGCCAATGCCGGAGCTGCTCCCTGTCACGATGATTTGTTTCTTGCCCGGGGTTGCCATATATATTATTGCTCCAGTGAACAGGGAAAATAAGTATGACGAGGAATATACTCGAACAACAGAGTTTCACAGTGGGATATCATTGCCTGTTCCAGTTCACCGCTGTATGACTTCATGCCGTTGCGCTGTGTCATTCTAGCAGCAAAAAGTTTTTCATTGGGATAGAGTTTTTGCATATTGCGATAGAACGTTTCCGGCAACCGAAAAACGCCGAGGCTTACGGAATGCAGCGCACAGGGATCGATGTGCGAAAACAACTGATCAAACAACTGCCGATAATGCTCCGCATAGCCGTCTTCGTAAATCAACGGATCAAAACGCAACCCGATTTTCCAGCCCTGTTGTTGCAGTTTGTTAATGGCTTCGATGCGCCGCTCTAGCGATGGAACTTTGTGCTCCAGTTGTTTCGAGACATTTTCAGGGGTAAAACTGAAAGCAACTATGACGTTATCCAGCGGCGTCCTTTCCAGTAACGTTCGTATTTGCGTACTTTTGGTCCGCAACTCAAGTATCGCCTGCGGATATCGCTCGAATAACGGTAAAAATGAATCCACGAACCTTGTGACCGGTTCCAGCGCGAGGCTGTCGCAATCATAGCCGGAATAAAAATAACAGCTTTCGCCCGCATGCCTGTCAACTGTCTCGCCTATCTCGCGATAAAAGTCATCGTAATTTATAAACAGTAAATAGTGCGCTGACCGGTACATCCCCTGCAGGAAACAATAACGGCAATCATAGATACAATTGAGCATATGTGAAAAATAAAAATTATGATCACCGCCAAGCCCGTAACTGTCCGGCGCAGGCAATACGAGCCGGTCATGTTTTTCCGCCAGAATAAGCGCCGGATTTTGTTTTTGCAGCCGGAAGTTTTGCCCCTTACGGTTAAAGATCTCGCCGTAGCGCGCTATGGGAATGACCGGCAACTGCGCGAAACGCTGCAGAATCTGCTCAACCCTCGGATGATGCAGTAGTTGCCTTTCAACGTATATCGTGGAAAACATAACGGATATGATGGATCAAGTTAATAGTGAACCGGGAACTCGTTCAGCCTGGTATCCAGTTCCTGCAGTAATCGTTTGGCGTTTTTGATGCCTTCAAGATCAAGGAGCTGTAAAGGCGATTGGTCCGTGAGTGCAAACCATTTCTGCAAGATAGTATTCAGTTGTGATTGTTGCACCGTAGTGAAATGATACCGGTCCCTGAGAATTTCCAGTTCGTCCTGGCCCCGAAAATCGTCGTTAAGCCGACCGGCACCGCGAAGCAACTGTTCCACCAGTTGCTGAATGGGTTTCAGGTTTTGTTCGATGCTGTTGACAACTGAGGACGATGTAATTTGGTCGATGGTTACTTCCCGATTATCAGAAACGATTTTACAGCAATGGATGAGTTCTACGGTGCTGAAATGCATGGCCGCACCATAAAAAGCCGCTGCTTCCATATCATATAACGCATCATCACCATAATTCGTCTCTGGCACATTCGCAGTAAAAACCCGGGCTGTTTTAAGCGTGTTATCGAACCATAGCGTTGGATAATAGTTGCGCTGCTGGTCGCTATCGGTAACTTGATGGGCTAACAGGCACTGCCCTGTATCAAACTGTTTCCCCCCTGCGATTCCGATATTGAGCCAGGCTGTATACCGTTGTTCAGCATGTTGCCGCGCCAGGTAACCGGTGGCGGTGGCGGCCGCTGTCTTACCTATTCCGGATACAATCAATTGTATATCAGCATTTTCATATACGGGAAAGGGATGAATATCATGGCGTCTTTTAAGACGAAAACAATGAATTAAGGGCCGCGCCTCTTCGGGCAATGCGGTGACGATATTTAGCTGGGCGGCATCTCTGGACATTGGCTATAACGCGACTTGGTAGTGAACGCTCATTTCCATTAGCTGGAGACGCTGTTGCTTGTGTGATTTCTTCGAACCATATGTTGCATGATTTGGATACCTTGCCGGACCTGATAACAAAAATGCAATACCTCGTCATTACCGTGTTTGCGGGCACCGGCTTCAAGAATCTCGCACTTGCAGTCAATCATAGTAATCGCCGCGTGCTGATACGAATCCGGCAATGGGGTATTTTGCACAAGATTCAATAAAGACTGGACACGGAAACGGTCCATTCCCCAGTAGCGTCTTGAGAGCTGATCGGAATGACCGCCATGCTTAATCAGCAATGGTTGGTCGACATACAATACAGGATAGCGGGCGCAGTACCGTAACCAGTAATCGTAGTCTTCGCAGGCTGGCAATGATTCATCAAACCAGCCGATTTCTTCAAAACATTCGCGATGTATCAGCGCTGATGACGGCGATATGGCGCACAGCGGCAGGCAGTGTTCAAAAATATGACCGCCGGTTTTTTGATGCTTCTTCATGGGATTGACACGCCGGCCATGGCGATACCAGATCTCATCCGTGTGACAAAAGCGATATTGGGGATTTTGTCGCAGCGCATCAACCTGGCACTGGAGTTTGTCCGGTAACCAGGCATCATCGGAATCCAGCAACGCGATCCAGTTACCGGTAGCCTGTTGGATACCTGTATTGCGCGCGGCACTGACACCCCGGTTCGATTGATAATAATAACGAACCTGATCGGCAAAGTTTGTCTCGATCACTTGCCGGGTTGTATCGGTGGAGCCATCATCCACAACGATAACTTCGTGAGGCTGCCAGGTTTGCGTTAAAACCGACCGTAGCGCTTCTCCAAGCCACTGGACGCGGTTAAATGTCGGAATTATGACGCTGATGTGCATTGAGTCAGTCATTGCAAAAATAAAAATTTTCTTTTCAAGAACAACGAACTACGACCTTTTGGCAGTCTTCCATCGCGATGCTCGCCCCCACCAAAGCACCCAAATTCGGCCTGATAATTGCAATTTCATATCCTGTTAATTCATTAATTTATTGATTTCATTTGCAAAATCCGAAAATGGCAAAATCGGGTACCTTTCACAGTTTGGCCATACAACTGCTCACTATACTGTGATGGCACCGGTTTCCGCGACTCCATGTTACAAATAGCTGACAATCTGACATTCAACGACACCACAGCGAATGAGGACGTTAATGTCTGGAAATCGCTGCATTATTTGAATCTTTACCGCATCATCCTCGCGGGTATTTTTGTTACATCGATTTTTATCGAAGAAAACCTGCCGTTACTGGGCAATCTGGACCCGGTAGGATTTGCGGTTACTTCCTACCTTTATATGACCATTGGTGCCCTGGCAAGCTTTGCCATTCACTGGCGCTGGCCGCGTTTCGAGACCACTGTGATGTTACTCACCATGGTGGATATTACCGCGTTGACCATTATTATGCACACCAGTGGCGGCATCGAAACCGGGCTGGGCATGCTCATCGTGGTGGCAATCGCCGGTAACAGTCTGCTAACCAACGGTAAAGCCGCGACGCTGTTTGCCGCGCTGGCGGCATTGGCTATCCTGACAGATCAGGTCGTCTCCAGCATCAGCCAGTCCACGATAACCAACTATACCCAGGCAGGCTTTCTTGGCGCTGCCGTGTTTGCGACCGCCCTGCTTTCCCACGTGCTTTCAAGCCGACTGCGGGAAACCGAGCAGTTAGCGGAACAACGGGGGATCGACCTGGCCAATATGGCACAGCTGAATGAATACGTCATTAAGCGGCTTTATTCCGGCGTGATTGTTGTAGACAATGACGATCGAGTTCGTCTGATGAATCAATCCGCCTGGCAGCTGCTCGGGCTGCCCGTAGTGGAAAGCAGCCACCATCTCTCACTGACATCGATATCAGAAGATCTGCAACAGCAACTGTACGAATGGCGTCAGAACCATCATAGCGAAAGTAAAATATTTCGTGCCAGTAGTTCAAATGTAGAGGTAATGCCCAATTTTACCGTGCTTGGCTCCGACGATTCATCGGCAACGTTGATTTTTCTGGAAGACACCGCCCGGATGGCGCAACAGGCCCAGCAAATGAAACTGGCATCACTTGGCCGATTAACCGCCAGTATCGCCCATGAAATTCGAAACCCCATAGGAGCTATCAGCCATGCTGATCAGTTACTTGCAGAATCAAATAATCTGGATGATGCGGATAAACGGCTTACCGAAATTATCCACTCACATACCGAACGGGTTAACAATATCATTGAGAATGTGTTGCAGCTGAGCCGTCGGGGTAACACCGTTCCGGAATCGATACAATTAAAAGACTGGCTGGCAAAATTTGTGAGCGAATTCGTGTTGAGCCAACGTGTTGAAGCAGAAGTGATCGCTGTCAATGTAGAACCACTGGATACCTCGGTAGATTTTGACAAAACCCAGCTACATCAAATTATCTGGAATCTGAGCCACAAC
>JASFMT010000167.1:0-7551 GCA_050117455.1 Gammaproteobacteria bacterium
ATAAGTTTAAACCACGTTGGGGCGTGATTGGTTTCTATGAAGCGGGCTGGTTAAATGACGACTTCAGTAAGTTACTGTCGGGCAGACGAATTACAAGCTATGGAACGGGACTACGTTGGCAAGTTACAAAGGATCGGCAGATGCATCTCGGTATTGATGCCGCTTTTAGTACGGATGACAAAGCGCTATATGTACAAATTGGCGAGCGCTTTTAATTGGCATACAATACTTCATTGGACGGGCCACTTCGGCGCCGTTATATTCAGAACGCAATAGTCAAGCAATAGTCAGGCAATCGAGTAAGGAAACAGTCATGCAAAGAGTTATTCGCGATCCCCTGGTGCATTTTCTGCTTTTTGGCGCGTTGTTGTTTGTTGCCTATTACGCGCTGAATCCACCCGAGACATCGGCAAACGATCAAATTCGCATCACCCAGAACGATATTGAGCGTTTCGAGAAAATCTTTCAAAAGCGGTGGCAACGTTCCCCGACTCAACAGGAGCTGCAAGGACTAATTAGTGCATATATAAAGGAAGAAGTCCTGTATCGTGAAGCGCTCGAAATGGGGCTTGAAAAGGATGACACGATTGTTCGGCGTCGTCTGGCGCAAAAAGTCGAGTTTCTGATCACCGATCTCTCGGTCCCCGCGCAAGTGGATGACAAGACGCTGAGAGCGTTTTATGAAAACAATACCGACAGGTATACCCGTGGCGCCACCTTCTCCTTCCGCCACATCTATTTCAAACCGGCACAGCGGAGTGAATCCACGCTGGACGAGGCCGAGGCGGCCTTGCAAACATTGCAAACGACTCAAGTCGGTCTGAACGTGTCTGATGAACTGGGCGATCGTTGGATGTTTGACAGCCTGTATCGACACAGGTCCACCGATGAGATTGCGCGTGAATTTGGCACGCAGTTTTCCGAAGCACTGGACACGCTGACAACAGGCAGTTGGCAGGGCCCCATCCGTTCCGGTTATGGTTGGCATCTCGTGTATATCATGGATCATGAATCCGAAGGCGTCTATCCGTTGGACCAGATACGTGAACGGGTCAAGAATGACTATCTATATGATCTGCGTCAGAGGCAAAGCCAGGCCGTCGTGGAGAAACTGAAATCGCGTTATGAAATTGTCATCGAAAACTCTTAATTGCTTGTTCATTGCGCTGCTGAGCATGTCTTGCGTCGCGATTACGCATGCCCATGAATCGCGTCCGGCCTATCTGCAAATCACACAAACACAGGCGGATGTGTTTGATGTGACCTGGCGCCGGCCGGCGCGGGGCGAACGGGTTCTGTCATTGCAACCGGTTTTTCCCCCGCATTGTCGCCCGCAGGGCGAGGTTGTTAATTATTCCGCCGGGGGTGCCCATAATGCGCGCTGGAAGCTGCAATGCTCCGACGAGGGATTAGCTGGCCATACTATATATATAGAAGGGCTGGCCGAGACGATCACCGATGTGTTGGTGAGGCTCCAGTTTCTTGATGGTGTGCACCAGACCCAGATCCTCAAACCCAATGCCGCACGTATGTCAGTGCAGAAGAGCCCGAGTCCCTTGCAGGTAATCGGCGATTACTTTTCGCTTGGTGTGGAACATATCCTGGGTGGCATCGATCATTTGCTGTTTGTGTTGTGTCTGATGTTGATCGTCAATGGCCATTGGCGATTGGTGAAGACGATTACCGCGTTTACCGTCGCACATAGTATTACGTTGGCCATCGCGACACTGGGGATTGTTCAGGTGGCGCAGGCACCGGTTGAGGCCGTGATCGCGTTATCCATCTGTTTCCTCGCGGTCGAGTTAGTGAAGCAACAACAGGGAAAAGTGGATTTCGCCATGCGTTCACCGTGGGTTGTGGCCTTCATTTTCGGGCTGTTACACGGGTTTGGGTTTGCAGGGGCGCTGGCGGAAGTCGGTTTGCCACAAGCCGATATCCCGCTCGCGCTACTGATGTTTAATGTGGGCGTAGAAGCAGGCCAGTTGCTGTTTATCGGGGCCTTGCTTGTCATCATGCAAGTATGGAACAGGTTTGCGGCACTGGAATTGAATTGGCTGCCAAAAGTTACCGTATATTCTATTGGCACCATTGCATCATTCTGGGTGATCGAGCGAGTGATGGCATTTTGAGTCGTATATATAGTTATCACTAGCGGCTACCGAAAACATTGTCCGAACGTGGCAAACACAAGAATAGATTATGCAGTGAAATAGATATCTAATGGCCTGCCAACGTAATCGCGATTTGCGCGGCCATTCGTGTATTGAACGGTAAACTCCCGGGGATGAAGGAGGACTACCCAATATGCCAGGAATGAAAATAAGAAAGATTCGCTGCCGGCACCCTTTGGTTTTTTGTCTCTATGATGGAAGTTGACGCCTACGAATTGTTAAGAAGCAACGGTATGCTGCTGTTGTTTTTAGTTATCGGCCTTGGTTATTTGATCGGGAATATCAAGCTTGGACCGATGCCGGTTGGCCCTACCATCGGTGTACTTCTCGCTGCACTTGTCTTTGGTCATTACGGATTCGAAATTTCACCCGGCGTTGGCACCTTTGGTTTTGCGCTCTTTATTTTTTCCGTTGGATTACAGGCGGGCCCCAGTTTCTTCAGTGCGTTTCGTGAAGATGGGCCGAAATATATTGGGCTGGCTTTTATCGTGGCTATCACCGGTTTCGCGCTGTCGGTGCTGGCGGCAAAGCTCTTAAAGTTTGACGCCGGCTTTGCAGCGGGCCTAATGGCAGGCGCGTTGACCAGCACGCCGACGCTTGTAGGCGCGCAAGACGCCGTCAATACCGGTCTCGCAATGATTCCGCCGGGCTTTGATCAGGAAACGGTATTGCAAAATATCAATGTCGCTTATGCGTTAACTTACCTGATCGGCAGTGTTACGGTGATTCTCGTTATCGGTTATGTGCCCAAGCTGCTGAAACTGAATCTGGACGCGATGGCGCGCACTTATGCTAAAGAGAAAGGCATGTTGGCAGAAAAGCGAAGCCAGGGATCAACAGCCGATACGTTACCCCTGGTGCGTGCTTACAAAGTCAGGGAGCAAGGCGCAGGCAAGACACTTGCACAGAGGGGGGCGGAATTAAATATTCCGGCAGTTGCTTTACGCGTTAAGCGTGGCAACGACCTGCATGATGTGACTCCGGAAATGATCCTGGAGCTGGGCGACATTATATCGGTAATTGCCAGCCTCAAGACACACAAAGTGATGCGTGAGAAAGCGGGCATTGAAGAGGTGCTCGATCCGGATGTGCTGGACTATCACATTAACGCGCGCGATATCGTCGTGCTCAGCCCGGAAGTGGTTGGAAAGCGATTGAGCGAGCTGGATCTGCCGAAAAATTATGGGTGTTTTGCCGCCGGGTTGACCCGCACAGGTGTGGAGCTGCCTTTATCAGATGAAGTCGTGCTGCTGAAGGGCGATCGGCTGCACATTGTAGGAGAAGAAGCCAAGTTGAGCGAATTGGGCCGACGACTCGGTTACGTGGAAGAAGAAGTGGAAGAAACAGACCTGGTGACATTTTCATTCGGGATTGTTTTTGGCATCTTGCTTGGCCTGGTTGTGATAAAAATCGCGGGCATAACCATCGGGCTCGGGACAGCGGGCGGTTTGTTAATCGCCGGGGTTGCTATCGGTTATGTTAGCTCTATTTATCCTACGTTTGGCCGGGTACCGGCGCCAGCACGGTTTTTGTTGCGTGAACTTGGTTTAATGTTACTCATGGCATCGATCGGGCTGAACGCTGGGTCGGGGATTGTTGAAGGACTGTTTTCGGTTGGACCTGCCATCATTTTGGCTGCGCTGATGATTGCCATAGGGCCATTATCAGTTGGTTATTTTCTTGGCAGGCGGGTACTAAAGATGAACCCCGTGTTGTTGCTGGGGGCGTTGACAGGTGCAATGACCAGTACCCCGGCGTTGGATGTTGTCAGTAAAACTGCCAATAGCAGTATTCCTGCAATTGGCTATGCCGGCAGTTATACGTTTTCGAATGTTTTATTGACGTTTTGTGGCACGATTATGATGGTCATTTAGCGCGTAAGAAACGCGAATATGCTTCAAATTAAAGGGGTCGCCCCTCAGCCGGTTCCCTGCCAATTGATGCGACGCATTCTATGCGTATTTTATACATAGGTGAAAACCGCAGACATTTATTCGATGTACCTGCTAGTGGCTTCGATCCATCGATACCCCCTTTAATTGTTCGATTGTTACAGGAAACTTTTCGTTTCAAAAATCGTTACTTTTGTTTTGGTGGATAGTTCATCAATATTTCTTCAACTGTTCCATCAATCGTTGTTTTGGCTTGTTCTGCGCTCACCTGTCCTTGTGACAGTCTTCGTGACGCGACGCCTCGCCAAACCATTGTATTTGTCTTGCTATCAATGATATCAATGACCAATGTGCCCTCCTCTACCACGCGTTGGCCCAGTGGTACACCGACGGATACGCCAAGGGAACTGCGCCCCGTAGAGCGGCCTACGCCAAGAGACATGGTGGCGCCAGTGTGGCCTACTGCAGCCGTCGACAAATGATAGGCTATAAGGATATCGGCCTGTGCCCGATCGACTTTTTTTAAACCTTTTGCGTCAAGGTGCGATTCTATCGACTCACGAACCCGTTGATGGACGAGAGGCGAATCAATGCGAGATTTTGCCGTTTTTTCGTCCGAAACCTCGGATAAGGCGTACGTTTTATACGAACTAAAATTCGCTTCTGTATCATAATCTACGTTGGGTTTGGTGGCTGCGCAGGAGCACAGCAAACCTACCATCAAAATATACTGGAAGATATTTGTTCTCATCGCGTTTTAACTCACTGAAGGTCTTTTCTCCGCGGGGCCAGGGATCAGGCTCCCCCGCTTTGTGCCGCTTTGGGTTATTAACTGCGCGAATAGCGGAGCAGTTCTTGTTTATACCGCTAACGCGTGGTAAATATGGTCTGTGTTAGACGATGGTTAACGTTCGCCAATGCGCTTTAAGCAAAGCCAATAAACAACGTACCCCGGCTTTGTAATTATTTTTAATACTATTTTAAAGTGAAAAAAGCGTTTGTTGGTTTTAAACGGGTAAAAAAGACAATATGGCTACGAATTTTAATACTACGAATTTCCTGATTGCCGTGATGCTTGAACTGGCCATAGTAAGTTTAGCCCAAGCAGCTGACGAATTAAAGGTGTTTCCACCTGCCGACAACGGTATGGTTCGGTATGTCCTTCAACCGCCCAAACAAAAGGATGAGTCTTTATTCAAAGTTGAGCTGATTGTTGGTAAAACGGTTACCATCGATAAAGAGAACAAGTATTTTTTCACGGGTAAAATTGAGGCGGAGCCGATTGCAGGCCTGGGGTACACACGATATACGGTGAGTGAGTTAGGTCCAATGGCGGGTACGTTGATGGCGGTTGACCCGGAAGCGCCGAAAGTTGACCAATTCATTGCACTCGGCGGTGAACCCTACCTCATCAACTACAACAGCCGTTTGCCGGTTGTTGTGTATGTTCCGGATAGTGCCGAAGTGCGCTACCGTATATGGACTACCACGTCTGAAAAGAAGACAATGGTAAAAAACTGATGCAAGACTGTGTGATTTGTCGTTAACTACATAGTCAATTTTTGATTTTGTCATTCAATGCTATAAAGCGGTAATATGTCAGATTGGTCGCGTGCAGGGGTGAAAAATACCCGAACGTCCGCGGTGGCGGGGAACAACGTTAAAAATTTTTTTTTGTAAAACAGGTCATGGCGCTGTTCAGGATTTTCTTCCGGCTTTGTTCTTTATGTTCTGCTGAATACGGCATGGCCTCCTCCTCCCATAAATTCTAAATATGATATTGAACATATTTAAGAGTTTAATATGATTCCATGAGTGCTAACAATAGAAAAGGAGCATTTTATGCAACAGACCTGGATATTGTATCCCATGTTTGTAATGGTGCTGTTAAGCATGATGGTCGGATTAAGAATGCTGCAATTGCGGTATCGTGCTGTACTGCAGGATAATCTACCCATCGGTTATTTTGAACACAATCGGGGCGCAAAACCTCCCGCCTATATGATGCAGGCCGACCAAAATTTTACCAACCTGTATGAAACGCCGGTCTTATTCTATGCCGGTGTGATTTTGATTTATGTGTTAAATATGACAAACCTGTTTAGTCTTACCATGTCCTGGGCTTATGTTGGCTCCCGGATCATGCACAGTTATGTACACATGGGGCCAAACCACGTAGCCATTAGACGGAATAGCTTTCTGGCGGGTATTGCAATACTGGGTGTATTGTGGAGCTATATGCTGATTGGTCTATTGACCCGTTAAATTGTGATAGTTTTCATTTGCCGTTGTTGGCCGGTGGTTACCCCTTGAATAAAGCCACACAGACTTTGCCAATTAAAAACCGTTGTGAATACTTCACATGCCGCGTGTTCTTAGTACACCATTTCCAGGTTGGAAAACCTGCTATACTTAAACACTCGACGACAACCGACACGACAACCAACGGATATATCTCCCTCCTCCAAGAAAATAGCCTGCCGGCCGATGTCCGTTGTTTTTTTAAGTCTTATTTGCCTTACCCGGGAACCAAGGAGCACCGATCATGTTCGATCGTACACAAGTTGCCTCCGGTTTTGACATAGAGGCATTGATATCCGAGCGCTACCTGACCTACATTATTCTGGCTCAAATCGAAGCGGGCCGTCTTGGCACGGAGTTTGACATAGTCAATCCCGACAGTGGAACAGACCTGCAAATCATTCTGCATCCTCCTGTGGATTACAACGTACTTTACCGGGAAGGTGAATCGCCGGAACTCCCGCCATTGCAACCTAATTCATTTTTATTTGAACTGCTGCCAGAAGATGCCGAAGCCTTCATGCACATAAGAGTCGTCGTAACGGTTATTGATCGAGCCAGTAATAAAACATTTGAGGCAGTACCTGCAGGATTATTGCTAAACGTTGCGCTGGAATCCGAAACTACCGACAACGGACTCGAGAAACAACATGAGCTGGTCCTGGAGTTTGTGCGTTTTGATGATGCAACACGAGCCGCTATTGGTGCCGTTTCAGACACCGATCCAGAGGATGTTGAAGAACAATTTCGACCGTTTGTTGATCGGCGTATACCCATCGGTATCGCCAGGGGGCAACGCGTGCAACAACTGCGTATTAAAAAACATGTTACCGGCGCCAGGCGTTCACTGGGCATTTATCTTGATCTTGCCCTGCGATCAGGACCGGAGCCTGAAAGTTACCTGGAGCCGCGTGGTGACCTGGCACTGACACAGAATTTTCGAGAAGCCGGTACTGACGTGGCGTTTTCCACATCACCCGGTTTATTTTCGCTGGTTGGACCTGACATCAAGTTCCGCCAGGCTGAAAAAAACAAGGATGGCTCTTTTTCCTTCCCCCTGCGCAAGAATCCACAGGACCCTAACAGTGAAGTCATCGGCAAGATCAAGAACATTACCGTGGGGCCACATATCCTACGGCCACCGAACCAGCCGCCAATAGCCACCGGCGAACTGGTCATCGATCTTC
>JASFMT010000168.1:0-7530 GCA_050117455.1 Gammaproteobacteria bacterium
TAAAAATAATGCGGGGGATCCGTGTGATCCCGCAAATGAATGTCGAAAAAAATACACCGTTCCGTATTGGCCTGCATTTCCACCACGGGTGTCGTTAAGGAGTCAACAAGGGTGCCCTGGGTGACGCCGTATCGGTCCAATCGTTGACACTGAAGACGCGTGATGCTGCTGAAGCCACTGATAGCATTGTGAAATTCCGAGTAGCGATACAGGGATAATTCGCCGTCAACCACAAATACGATTCCAACAGGGCCATCGTAACTGTGTATCGGGGGTGGTGTTTGACCAAACACCGTAACCAGCTCCATTTCCATCACTGAGTCGGCGGCAATTCGCCAGCGAAGCCAGGGTACATCGAATGGCCGTTGGGTCTGCAGGGACTGCATTTGTTGTTGATAATCGGGAAGTTTCTGCACAGCGTTGATGAATTGCCGGCATTTGTGGGCGATAATTCTGGCGTAACGTCCATTGGGCGATTCCTGGATCATATAATCCTGCAGGCACCCCCGGATGATGTGCCAGAGATTGTGTATGTCCGTTACGGTTGTGTTTGAGGTCCTTTGTTCGGATAGCGCCGTCATGGACCAATGCTCAAAGAACACTGCGATGGTACAGCGTGCCAATCTTTCATTACTCTCCCCTGTTGCAGACGATATCGTGGTAATGACACCGGATACATCCTAGTGGTTTAGGGGCCGGGACAAATCAGTGTTCGCGAATTGTGAAAGTTTGTTACTGGTTCTGGTAATAGTTCATATCAATGGCCGGCAGCTCTGTGATGTCATAAATGCATGATTTGACGAGCTTAAACGCGACTCAGCCATGACTAAACCCGACCACTACTCACGGTGTCATTACGACAAACACACAATGGACGATCTCGTACTATTGGAACGCTACCTTAACGGCGATGAAGTTGCATTGACATTTATCGTGAAAAGGTACCAGAAAGACATTTACCGCTTCGTTTACCGGCAGGTAGGCAACGAAGCGGATGCGGCGGATGTTACCCAAAAAGTCTTTGTGAATCTGTTCCTGAAGGCACAGCAGTTCCAGGGAAAGTCCAGTTTTAAAACCTGGTTGTATCAAATAGCTGTTAACCAGTGTAAAAATCATTTCCGGTCCAATGACCGGCGCCGGGAAACGGCAACGGAAGAGTATGACCGGGATCAGGTTCTGGACGATGACAAGTTTAACCAGGTGGATACGGCCCAGAAGCGCGGGCTGTTACGAGATGCCATTGAGGCATTGCCGGAGCGCCAGCGCCTTACCGTGCAGTTGCGTGTCTACCAGGAATGTTCTTTCGCGGAAATTGCAGACATCATGACAAGTTCCGTGGGGACAGTGAAAGCAAGCTATCATCAGGCTGTGTTGTCGCTAACAAAATCCTTACAAGAGGAAGCTTATGAGCCCGCTCAAATGTGACGACGTAAAAGATTGTCTCGTGGACTATCTGGAGTTTGAATTGCCCATGCAACGCCGGGAGCAGTTTTACGAGCACCTGATGTCCTGCGATGAATGCCGCGCTTTGCACGACAAAATACAAAGTGTACTGGCGCAATTGAAACAGGATGATATCAAAGATCCGGGTCAGGAATACTGGGATAACCTCGCTAACAATGTGTTTCACGAAGTCAAGCAGGTGCAACGACATATATCGGCTGAGTTAGTGGATTCAACCAGTGATACGCGGTTTAATCCTGATCGTGGTTCCAATATTGTGACGTTTCCTGCCGTGGCGCCAGCACAGGCAAAAGACGCGATGGATCAGGCGCGGCAACCAGGTGTTGAAAGCATAGAGAAACCACAAGCGAATCGCCCGGTGATTTCCAAAGATGTCCCCAGGGCACCGGCAAATGATTCTCGTAGTGCCAGGTTATTCACCGGCCATTGGTTTAAATTTGCTTTGCCAGTTGCAGCCGCGGTGCTGGTGGGAGTAGCGGCGACATTGTCTTTGCTGGAAAAACCGGTGCCTGACACGTTGCAGGACAGTATTGGTTTTCAGGCTCAGATCCAAAGCGAGCAATCATTGGCGCAATTGACGCAAAAAATTGCGCCTCTTGCGCAGCCAGGCAATCATTTCGGTTTTAGTTCACAGGCTGGCGTATTCAGCAGTTTCGCCATTGGTTCCATGTTTTCTGAAGCCAGGGCGTTGACCACGGGTGAGCAAACCGCACCATTGAAAACCCATCTGGCTTTGTTAAAAACCGCATTGCTGGGGGAGAAAGATCCCCAATATACGCTCGTTGGAATGCTGCAGGACACTCAACGTCAATTAAACACGCAGAACAATTTTGTCGGCATGGATGCCAGGTTGGTTGCATTGTTTAATCAGTATCTCCAGGGAGCAGAAACCGGGAGCCGACAGCGTGCCGAGTTAGCAAAAGCCGGTGCCTGGTTGTTCGACTACGCGCTGGCGGCGTTGGCGCAGGATGCGGATCGGATACGTCAGGCGCAACAGCTGCAAGCATTTAAACGGGCATTGCAAAATTCGGATGTGCCGCCGGGGGTTATTAAGTCCTTTGACCGTTTGATTAGCGTTGCCGGCAAGGCGCAGTTGGAGCAAAAGGATTACCGGCAAGTGGTCAAAGATGTGGAGAATATCCGTAGCCTTTTGGGATAAATGATAACCTGAATAACATGATGGAAAACATTAAACGGTTGCACGCTTCAAAACAATCTTCTTTATTGGCAGTGGTTGTTTTGCTGATTGGGTGTTATAGCAATACCGGCTTTGCTTTGCCCAATCCCCAGGAGCGCATCGATTACTGGCAGCAAAACTTTACCGAACTGACACCAGGGAAGGATAGCAGGGTCGCAAAAGCCCGTGATATTTTCGACCGCGTGCTAAAGGCGGCGGGTAATCGTTATGGTGTCATACCGCGTCTGCATGTCATTAAAGAAAATCCTTTCAACGTGGTTTTGCCGATATCCATTCCCGATGGCTGGATCATCCTGTCGCAACAGGTGCTGGATATGTGTTACCAGAATCGTGAGCAGGGGGATGACCGGTTAGCCTTCGTATTGTCCCACGAAATTGCTCATTTACTGGATGATGACTTCTGGCATATGAACTTTTTTAGTGCGTTAAGCTTGTTGGAAAAAAAGCGTGACGTGGAACAAGCTACGGTCCTTGAGCTGGAAAATATTTTTACCAATACGGCCAAAGTGGAGGCCAAGGAGTTGCGGGCCGACGAGCGCGGAATTCTTTTTGCCGCCATGGCCGGCTATGACCCCCATGCTATCGTGGACGATTCCGGTGAGGGAGAAAACAGTTTTTTTCACGAGTGGCATCGGTTGCTGGACGCGACTCAGTTTGACAGTAACCAAAACGGTAACACCCATCCAACCTCAATGCAGCGATCCACGGCAATTCTGGCACGGTTACAACAGGTCGGCGAACAGGCGGATTTGTTTCGCATGGGGCTGATTCTTTATCAGACGGGTAAATTCGAACTGGCAGCCCGGGCTTTTGGTGAGTTCCTGCGGTATTTTCCCAGCCGCGAGGTTTATCATAATCTGGCGGTTTCACATCATCAGGTGGCGCTAAAATATTTTAAACAGCAGGTTAAATTCACCAGGCAACGCCTGTTACCGTATCGTCTTCCGGTCACGGCAGATCCTTATACACGCGCTGCTTTTGGCGTCAGCCGGGGGCGCTTAAATGATCTTGAAAAATTTCAGCAGCATATCAAGCAGGCTATAAAACACTACGAACTGGCGATCCAGCAAGATGGCGGTTATTTTTTGGCCTACCAAAATCTCGCCAGCGCTTACCTGATCAACCGCGAACCTTATAAAGCCATTGCGGTGTTGCAGGATGTTATTCAACAACAGCCTAACAACACGACAATACTCAATGCGCTGGGTGTCGGGTTTTATCTTACCGGAAACCGTAAACAGGCCACTGATTACCTACATCGCGCTATCAGGCTCAATGCAGCGTTTGACGCGCCACTATATAACCTGGGCCGAATTTACTACCTCGAAGGTGACAAACAAAAAGCACGGGAGCTTTGGCAGGACTTTATCAAGCTTGATCCGCAGAATCCCTGGTCAGTGCATCTTGCCGCTAATTTTGATTTGCCTAATCCCGCCAGGCAGGGTGCAACCACTAATCACGTTGCGCTGAGTAAAAGCATGGAGCAGTTGGTGGGCGTTCAGGTAGGTCATTACCTGGACGAAATCCCTGACAATTGGGGGCAACCGCGAACGAAACAATTAACCATCGGCGATAATCTTTATACATTGCTGGATTACCCCAATGGGGTAAGTGTGATAACGGAAGGTGATGAAGTGAGGATCATCGTTGCCAACAAGCGCTTTGTCGGTAAAAGCGGGCACGGGGTTCATGTTGGTAGCAAACGCAAAGGAGTGCTCTCCAACTACGGTATGCCGGAGTTGAGTCTCAGCTCAACCCAGGGTCAAAACTACTTGTATCCGCGTGACGGGATTTCCTTTCAGCTGGCCGACGACAAGGTCATTTCCTGGACACTCTATTAGCAACCCGATAAACGAGGAATAATGATAAGTATGAAAAAGTCCCATCGATGGTTTGCTTTGCAAAAGAACGTATTGTCGTCATTGGTGTTGTCCGCGGCTTTAGTGACCGCCAATATGGCGTTCGCCTCGTTGTCGGATTCGGATCCACTGTTGTCCTCATCCAGTACAGCGTATTCCACAGACGATATTTCAACGGACAAGGCTGATGAGTATTTCAGTCGTGGTCTATACAAAGAAGCCATTAGACAATGGCGTGTCGCCTACAAGACGTTTCAGGCGCAGGGTGACTTGAGCGGCCAGATATTGGTGTTATACAAGATTGCAACCGCTCAGCGCCAGATGGGCTTGCACGACCGGGCCATTCGGGGCCTGGAAGTCGCGAACCAGCTGTTAACATTGATTACCAGCGACCAGGGTATCAATGAGCTTCAGATTATCATCAAGGCAAACCTGGCGGGCGCCTATCTATATGCCGGTCAGATTGAACAAGCTAAACCGTTGTTGCAGGAAGCGCGAAATTCGGCAGAAAAGAATGGCCGTCATCATCTTGCGGCGCTTATCTATAATGATTTCGGCAATCTATATGGATTTGCAGGACAGCCGGATAAAGCCTTACAGGCATTTGCCAAAAGCCGGGAGTTGGCGGAAAAAGTGGGTGATAGCGAGCTGGTGGTGCAGGCCTTAACCAATAGTGTTTTACTAGCTTCCGAGCAAAATAAAGCAGACATAGCGGTTCGCGATCTTCAATCGGCACTGGATGCCGTCGAGCAGATCGAGCCGTCATTTGAAAAAGCCCGTGCATCGCTGAACCTGGGAATGGCCACCTTTGAGCTGTTACAGCGACAGCAGTTGTCCGGTGTGGCGCCAGCGATGGCAGCGGTAAAATTGCTGGATCGCCAAATTGGTTACGCCCGGCAACTGGACAACGACTGGCTGGTTGCGAAGTTGTTGATGCAACAGGCGCTGTTTTATGAATTTGCCGGCCAGCTGGATGATGCCCTCGCGCTGGCCAAGAAAGCAACCTTTCATGCCCAGTTGATCGATGACAACAATCTTACCTATCAACTGCAATGGCAAGTAGCCCGCATCAACAAGCAAACCAATAACGATGACGAGGCAGCAACGTATTACCGGCGGGCTATCGAAACCCTGCAACCGATCCGGCATCTGTTAGTCGATCGGCCGTTTACGGAAACCGCGCTGGAATCCCGGCAGGGTAATCTTTACCTGGAGTTTGCCGATTTGTTATTGCGCCACGCCGCGGACGAGAATTCCCGTGACACAACCCGCGATTTACTGGTTGAAGCGCGCAATGTGCTGGAACGGCAAAAATCAGAAGAGTTGCAGGATTACTTTAAAAATCAGTGCGTGGTGGAAGCGCAATCCAGAACCATCGCCATTGACGAGGCCATTGATGAGCATACCGCTGTGATTTATCCGGTACTGCTGCCGGATCGCACCGAGTTGCTGGTCAGTTACCACTCCGGGATTAAACAATACGTGGTGGATATACCGGAACCGGCGGTGACAAAGCAGGTGCGCCAGTTGCGGCTAAAACTGGAAAAACGCCGCACCCGTGATTATCTGCCTTATGCGGAAAAACTGTATCGTGTACTGGTGTCACCGCTGGAACAGGATTTAAAGCAGCGCGAAATTAAAACCCTGGTATTTATTCCCGGCCAGTCGTTGCGCACCATCCCGGTTTCCGTATTGCACGATGGCAATGAGTTTTTGGTTGAAAAATACGCTGTTGCTACCACGCCTGGACTGACATTGACCGACCCTCGGCCTTTGAAGCGGCAAAACATGAAAGTATTGTTGAGCGGATTATCAGAGCCCGTGCAAGGTTACCCGCCACTGGACTATGTGCCGGGGGAACTGGAGCAAATCCGCAACCTCTATGGCGCCACGCTGTTGTTGAACCAGGGGTTTGTGAATGACAGCATTACCGATGAGTTACAGGATACCGGCTACAACGTCGCGCACTTTGCATCCCATGCGCAGTTTTCCGGTGACGTACGGGAATCATTTATCCTGACCTTTGATGATCGTTTGTCGGTCAGCCAGCTGGGTCAATTTGCCACCATGGGTCAATACAAAAACAAGCCCATTGAACTTCTCACCCTCAGTGCCTGTAATACCGCCGCTGGCGACGACAGGGCTGCCCTCGGCCTGGCGGGAGTTGCGGTTCAGTCCGGCGCCAGGAGTGCGCTGGCGTCGTTGTGGGCTATCAATGATAAAGCGTCCTCCTTGCTGGTCACAGAGTTTTACCGGCAATTGCACGATGAGCACGTCACCAAAGCCGAAGCGCTGCAACGGGCACAACAAAAACTCATGCAAAATGTCCGCTACCGTCATCCCGGTTACTGGTCGCCGTTTCTGCTAATTGGTAATTGGTTGTAAAACAACCAGCGACGGGTGAGGTTGGTAAACACAGCAATGTCCAATGAATTAATACTTTTTCACTGACCGTCCTCCCGGTAATTTTTCCCATTACCGGAATAAACCCTCTTCCAGCTATTGGTGTCTCCGACTGTGAGAAGACCATCGTTTCTTACTGCCGCGGGAGGATAGCCCATGTACGCGCAACTGCAACCTGCCACCTATTTTGTATCAGGCGTCGACAACGAATCATTAGTGGAACAAACACTCAGCCGGGATCCCATTCAACGTTATTACGCCGCCAAAACCATGCAGGCGAGAGGGCCGGCTGATCCGGCATTCATTCCCGCCCTGAATCGCCTGTTGCAGGACGAGGAATTCAACGTTCGGATGGCCGCCTGTAACGCACTGGCAATGATGGGCAAGGGAGCGGTTATCACGGCAACCGGTCTTTGTCATTTGCTGAAAGATAAAACCTACGGGGTACGTGAATGTGCGTCCAGGGCGCTGCACGTGCTCGCTCCACTGCCAAAACACTGTCAACGGCCGCTGGCGTTGGCGCTGGCAGATTTCAATGCCAAAGTCCGGGAGCACGCAGCCGCTGCGTTGGCAGCCAGCAAACCCGAGGGCGTCGGAGTCGCTATT
>JASFMT010000169.1:0-7526 GCA_050117455.1 Gammaproteobacteria bacterium
GACGCATAACGTTTATGGGGGTGGAAGAAATAGGGTGGAAGAAATAGGGTCAGAATCGACTTTATTCGACAGAAATATGGTCGAATAGTGGTGCCAAACTTTGTAGACTGGAGACAAGCTAAGAAAAACAATCGCTACGCAAGAGTTAGTGATCGATCGTGCCTGCCCTCATTGCTCTAAATTTAGCGGCAATAAATTTGAAGAATATTAGTGGTTATACCACACCAGAATTCGCGATCTTGTCCTGGTAAAATTCAATGTACATGATAGTTCTATCAGACAACGAAGCATTTAAAGCAAAGTGAGGCAGCGATCCATCGAATATATATGCTTTACCGGGTAGTTGTTGCACGAACTCACCGTCGACATTCAAATAATTAAATGGTTTATCGCTCTGCTCCATCGTCAAGCACAAGTGATACAACAATGTACCTCGCGTTCTGTGGTCCGGATGTTCATGCGTACCCAAAAACAGGTCCGGCCGCATTTTGTTTAATGCACACACGCGTACACCTTTTAGCGATTCTACCAGTTGACTGGTTTTTGGCATGGTGTCTTTTATATTAAATACCATGGTATCGTAAAAGCGAATCGGGTAGGTTAACCATTTTTCATTAGCCTGACCATCGGTGTTCCATCCCTTTAACCAGCCATTTTGGCCGATTGCTTTCATTTCATCGTACACTTGTTCGTGTGATTTATTTACCCGGTCAATATCCAGTATAACGTCGGGTAGAGACTCTACTTCATCACGAATGGATTCCCAATTCAGGGTGATATCAGAGATTGCGGGAAATTCCGCTAAATCATAAAACCGTTTCTTTTGCGATGTCATGCTGCAACTTCTCCGACGACCGTAAATAGCACACTATAGGTCAATGTACTGTCATCGTCTAAATATTCCATAAATTGTCGCTTCAACTCGACGGCTTTGGCCTGCCCATGGACTTTTGCGATCTGCGGTAAGGCGATCTCCAGCTTTAGATCCCATTCTTCGCGTTCCTTTGCTCCAATCGCGCCCGCGTACAAGTGATAGGGATCTAATGTTACTTGAATATTTTTAAGGCCGGCGTTTACAGCAAAAGAATAAAGTTTGCGTCCAACCAATACATCGTGCCCGGTTGTTGACAATGCTTTCAATACTGCATTGAGATCATCTTGAAAATCGGGCTCAGGAAAGTGCCATATCAACTGGCCATCCAGGTCCTGTAATACCACCCTTCCACCCGGTGCACACACCCGCTTCATTTCGTTGACCGCAGCCAACGGATCGTTCAGGTACTCCAGCATCAATCGGCTATACACTAAATCAAATTGGTGATCTGCAAACGGTAAAGCGTTGGCATTCGCACAATGAAAGTTTAAATTGTGTGAAGAATGTGTTTTACGGGCGTACGTAAGGCGTTGCTCGCTCACATCGACGCCCTTCACTTGAACGTCAGAATACTGTCGCGCAATTTCCGAAACTAATGCACCAGGCCCACAGCCCACTTCCAACACTTCCCGGGCGGTAGTCAAATATGGCGAAAAATAGCGGGCAACCCATTGCTCCGGCTCCACTTTTTGGGATAACCGTTCGGCTTCACGGTTATCTTCCATAATATAATGCGTGTTCATTATTGATAGCTCTACGACAAAACATACCATTCTACAGTAATAAAAATTACAGTGGTAATCCTTTGTCAACACCCTCTGACGAGACGCCTAAAGTGAATAAATCTCTTTGATAATTCGCAGAAAACCACATATTGTTTGCAAGAGGTAAATTGTAACAGCTTTGTAAAATCTACCCGCCCGACTATAAATAAACACCTAAAATCAGTAATATCAATTAAAGATACGCCGTATATTTTCAGTAATAAAGCATGGGAGCTTGTCTAGCACTATCTTTCTGTTAGCCGAATGACACGGATTGTGGGCGTATTCGTGTAAAACAATTGTATCGAATGCAAGCTGCATTTGGTTTTAATTTTCAGAATTGTTGAACATATCGGTGAAGTGGAAAGGGCCTATGCTACCCTCCTGTACCCTGGTACGGGCTGCATTCCAAATGACTACGGTTACTTCACTTTGTTGTATCAACAAGAATGCAGAGGGCGATGATGTCAAGTGAACCCATATTACTTGAAGGACCGATAGATTTTTTAATATTTTCCAGCCGCGTTGTGTATTTACAAGACAACCACAACGGCGAGCAATTGACTGGAAGTATTGTTGACCGAGCAGATGGTTGTATCACAATACAACTAAGCGAACCCTGCTCCAGCCTATCCACGAAAATAAACGACTACCAGGTCGGGGCGTCCTACAAATCACAGCAACTGACATTTGACGTCGTTGTACAACAACGTGATCACAATAATCAGCTGATCGTTGCGAAACATCCCACGCATGGGACTCTTGCCACCAAACGTTACGCATTTCGCAGACCCTTCTCAGACAAGGCGAACTTGCAGGCGGAACTTACCATACAATCAACGCTACATGAACTGGCATTTACGACTACGGCGTTGGTTGATTTCACTCTCAGTAGTTTGTCGTTAGCGGTGGATCGCGCACAGGGACTGGCATTGCCAGGTGATCGCGTCGAGAGCATTCGTATTTATCTGGATGGGCAATGTGTATTTAACGGCAATGGAACGGTTACGCGCATTGACACTGATTACGATAAAGACAACGCCGATTGTTATTTGGTGGTCATAGAAGTCATACACGTTAAAAACAATACAGTAGTAGAATTCAATAAAAACAAGAGGCGTTCAGATCGCACAATTTTGATCGATACACAGTCTGCGTTTTTACAATTCTCACATCCGTTTTTACATAACAGCACGATCACCTGCCCCATAGCTGATTTATCGAACTCCGGTATGTCCATAATACTGGAGGACTCGCCGCCGATTCCCAAAGGCTTGCTGGTTCATTCTGCCAGTCTACAGCTGCCGTATAAATCCCGGCTTGAAGTATCGTTTAAAACCACCAGTATTCAGCGCATTGTTAATGATGAAAAGGAAGTTGACCGTGTCGGCCTGCAGTTGATAGACATTAAGCCTGCTACTCTGAAAGAAATTACGAATTTCGTTCAAAAGGAAAATTCAGACTATCTCGTCGATGCCAACGCCGAAGATTATGACAGGCTCTGGGAATTTCATTTCGAAAGCGGTTTTATTTACGGGAGCAAGCGCCGACAGATTCAAAATTACGCCAGGGAGACTTTTCATACCTACAGGCAACTGCTCCAGTCGGATACATCTCTTATTAAAAAGATTCTTTATAAGGTCGACGGTGCAATCAAAGGTGATATAACCGCTATAAAAATTTTTGATAACACTTTCATCATTCAACACTTGAACGCTCTCAAAGCCAGCGGCGCTTCAGCCGCGCAACAGGTGATTCGCGGCATGACAACATTTTTCCTGGATTCATTTGCGAACAAGAATGCAGATAATCGCTATGTATGCGCCTACTTCCGACCACAGAATCTATACCCTTCACTAGTGTTTGGCGAAACAGCCAATTTAATTAAAAATTCAAAAAATTGCTGGACCAAGACTTACGACTTTTGCCTACCCGATGGGAGTGACCTCGCCTCGTCCTCCTTGCCCTGGCGGGAGGCCAATGAAGATGATTTAAAGCAACTGGAGAACCTGCTCATTGCGCGGCAACAACATCAAATGATGCGGGTGGAAGGATTGACTCGCGAGGGGTTTCTAACGTTGCAAGTCTCTGAAGAATATGAAAAAATCGGTTTATATCGAAAAAGGCGTATTTTCGTTGCGTGGAACCCCGATAACGGCGCAGTTGGATATGCCATTTGTAACTACGCGTCACCGGGTATAAATTTCAGCGAGCTCACCAATTCCGTAAAGTTTATCTATAATAAAGACGATAATATTAACGATAATCAGCTGTTAGCGGATGTCTTGGGTAAGTGCGTGCTTGAATCCTATCAACAAACACTCATGCCAAAGTGCGTGCTTTTGTTGCATAGCCAGCCGATTCCCAAAGGATTTGTGCACGAAAAATCCTATGTGGAATGGGTACTGGACCTGGATCATGTTGCCGATTTTAGAGCAGCTACTGAAGAGATATTCGGAAATCTCAGGCATTTTATTCGCATGAAAAAAGCCACACTAAACAATGTCAGCACCGGATGATTCGGCCAAACTTTATAACGTAAAGATTCTCAAAGTATATACTGAGTATCTGCGTGACCGTCTCATGTGGAGCGAAAAAAAGATCAGCGATCTTTTTCAGGCTTGCGACACCGACATCTCCATTCTTGATTACGACGACAATTGGTTCGACCAGTCGCTGGCCAATTGCTTCCATCAACAATTGGTGGAACGCACCGGCGATTCGGACATCGCCTATAAAGTCGGCAAATACACAGTCAGTGATAGCGCAAAAGGTATAGCCGGGCGGTTATTAACGGGTTTTTTAACGCCAAAAGTTGCGTATAAGAACATTGGCCGTATTGCCAGAATGTATACTAAAGCCGCCGAATACACTCCCCTGAAGATTTCCAAGAACAGCGCCATTCTAACAACCAAAACCGTAGCGGGAAGTAAAGAAGAACCATATCAATGTCGTAACCGCATAGGGATGCTTGAGGCAATCCCAATGATGTTTGACTTACCCCACGCGGTCATAGAACATCCCACATGCCAACACAACAGCGACAGCGAGGTTTGCGAATACCATATCAGTTGGATCGAACCTGCTGGACGCTTCAACTTATCGCTGGCTCTACTGGCCTTTATTGGTTCCTATCTTGCTGTTCTTAAAGTTGCTCCTATTCTGGTGGTGATATTATTTGCTTCGGGAACTTCAGGAATCGTCTATTCGCTGTTGAAGTTCAAATCGGATAAACGTTTGCGTACTGCACTCAATGATCAGATCGAAGCCATGCGCATATCGATCGATACAATAGAGCGCCGCAACCAGGAGTCCACGCTCATAAACGACATCAACCACCTTATTAACCGGGTACGGCCGCTGCAGGAATTGTGTAACGTCGTCTCCCAGGTGATATACGAGGAAATGTCATACGATCGCGTGAGCATTTTCACGGTGGACGATCGCGAAAATCTATTAAAAGTCCGTGCCTTTGATGGTTTCAAGGACGATATTGTCCCCGTGCTGCTCAATGCTCAGTTCAATCTTGATAATCAAAATTCTGATGGCTTTCTCGTCAAAGCGGTTCTACAACAAAAACCCATTTTCGTTCGAAACGTAGAAGACCAAATCCAGTTACTTAGTGAGCGAAGCCAGGAGTTCGTGCGTCAAGTCGGCGTCAAATCGTTTATCGCGGTGCCCATCGTTTTCGAGAACAAAGCACTTGGTGTGATTGCCGTTGATTACGATAACCACACCGACAAATTACTTTCCAATAACGATTTGGAACTGTTAAACAGTATTGCTCAACAAACGGCTGTAGCGTTTTCCAACGCATTGGCCTATGAGGCATTAAAACGAATCAACGAAACTCTGGAACAAAAAGTTTCCGATCGTACCGCTGAACTGGTCACGGCGCGCGATGAAGCCATAAGCGCTAACCTGGCCAAAAGCCGGTTTTTAGCCGGAATGAGCCACGAACTCAGAACTCCACTGAATGCAATCATCGGATATGCCGAACTGCTACGAGAAGAAGCGCGCGATGAGGAAATGGAGTCCTTTGTAACTGATTTGGAAAAAATCTCGGGTAGTGGACACCATTTATTAGCGCTCATAAATAACGTACTGGATCTTGCCAAAATAGAAGCCGGTAAAATGGACCTGGTTATTGAGACGATCGACATGGATGAATTTATCGAATCCATAGAAACGATGGCGCTGCCTTTGGCCCGTAGTAACTCCAATAAATTTTGCATCGAAAAAAATACGGTTCTGGAGAAAATGGTCGCCGATTCGACGAAACTACGTCAAATTATTGTAAATATTATTAGTAATGCGTGTAAATTTACTAAACATGGAACCGTTGTGTTTCGAATTGACCTGGAGCACGAACCGAATCAGGACTGGGTATTGTTCGAGGTATCGGATACTGGAATTGGCATGACCAGCGAGCAAGTGGAAAAAGTCTTTGATGAATATACCCAGGCGGAATCTACTACCAGCAATAACTTTGGTGGCACCGGATTGGGATTGCCGATTTCGAAAAAGCTTTGTGAATTGATGAACGGGTGTATCACTGTCACCAGCGCCCCCGATAAAGGCACGACCTTTCTGGTGAAAATTCCGAAAAAAGTGAAATTCTCCCCTTCTTCCACTCAAATGGCCGTTTAATCTGCAAACGGCACAGTTATTGCCTGCTGTAAACTGTTCTGCAGATTGCCAGGTAAATAACATGAAAATCAAGCTGGTTACCCCAGTTACTTTAGTAGTACTCATTTTCCTCTCGAATGCCAGCTGGGCTCAATTTTCATTGACCGCCTACCTGGGCGATGTGAATCGTAGCCGTGCTGGCGGTGCGGCTGCCGCCGAGGACGCAACTACAGTGTTTACAAATCCAGCCGGGATGATGCGACTGGAGAACCAACAATTAATCTTTGCCTCACAGACATATTTCTCTTCGTCCAGATTTGAAAACCAGGGTACCGCCGATGTTTTGGGAAATCCGATCGCAGGCTCCAACGGAGGTGACGGCGGTGGAACGACGTTTGTCCCAGGCCTCTACTACAGCAATCGACTAAGTGATCAATGGGGAATAGGATTGGGTATTAATGCGCCGTTTGGACTCAGCACGGAATACGACCGGGACTGGGTGGGCCGCTACTCCTCAATAAACTCAGGCATCAAAACAATAAACATCAATCCCTCCGTTGCATACCGTATCACGAACACCTGGTCCATCGGTGGTGGCATAAACTTTCAAAAAGCTGAAGCCGAACTTAGTAGCGCTGTTGATTTTGGTGCAGTGTGCTTATCAATACTAGATCCCACCACATGCGGCACAATAGGTCTCGGGCTACCCCAGGTAGCGGATGGTTACGCCGAAATAAAAGGCGATGACTGGAGCACCGGGTTTAACGTGGGATTGTTGTGGGCATCCAGCACCTACCGCATTGGTTTTTCTTATCGATCTAAAATGGAATATAACCTGGAAGGCGACGCAAAATTTACGAATCCACCGCAAGCCGCAGCGTTTGCGCCTGCATTCACCAATACTAATGCCCATGTCCCTATCACTTTGCCTGAAATCATCTCGCTCAGCGCATACTATGACTGGACGCAACGCCTCGCCGTGATGGTGGATATCACACATACCAAATGGAGTCGCGTAGATAAGTTTCAATTCAAATACGATAATCCGGCTCAACCTGCACAAAACATTGCCAAGAACTGGGAAGATACCACTCGATTTGCGGTGGGGATGGACTATGACCTGACCCAGAAGTTGAACCTGCAATGGGGAGCAGCTTACGAGTCCAGCGCCATACCGGACAGTACTTACGATCCTAGCGTACCCATATCAGACGCTATCTGGCTCAACGCTGGTGGTAAATATCATTTCAACCGACAAT
>JASFMT010000170.1:0-7520 GCA_050117455.1 Gammaproteobacteria bacterium
CAAAGCGATGATGAATACCAGGTAGAGGGAGTGCTATATAAAGGCGATGAAAAGGTATCGTCGTGGAAGGTTATTCTGCAACGCCAGCACCATGCGGTGTCGGCCAGTCATCACTGACCTTTTGGCTGAGCGTTGTTTTAGTGATTAGAACTCATCGATGTTTAACAAACGCATGCCTTCGGACGAATCGTCGTCTTCATTGTCGTTGTCGTTTTTCTCCGCCAGCTTGATCATCAGGCGTAATTCATTGGCGGAGTCGGCGTGATGCAACGCATCGTCATAGGTAATAATGTCGTCGCGGTACAGTTGAAATAACGCCTGGTCAAAGGTCACCATGCCCAGGTTATTGGACTGGCCCATCACTTCCTTGAGTTCACCGATATCCCCTTGCTTGATAAGTTGCGCGGCGAGCGGTGTATTGAGCAGGATTTCCACCACCGGGTACACGCTATCACGGTCGACGGTGGGAATCAGTTGCTGCGCGACGATTGCCCGTAAGTTCAAAGAAAGATCCAACAGCATTTGATCGCGGCGGTCTTTGGGGAAGAAATTAATCATACGCTCCAGCGCCAGATTGGCATTGTTGGCATGCAGCGTGGTTAAACACAAATGGCCGGTCTCGGCGAACGCCAGCGCGTGTTCCATGGTTTCGCGGGTTCGCACCTCACCAATCAAAATGACATCCGGTGCCTGGCGCAGGGTATTTTGCAACGCCGCTTCAAAGTTTTTGGTGTCTACGCCCACTTCCCGCTGGGTAATGATGCAACCATCGTGTTCGTGAATAAATTCAATAGGATCTTCGACGCTGATAATGTGCCCGGTGCTGTTGCGGTTGCGGTGACCGATCATGGCCGCCAGCGTGCTGGATTTGCCACTGCCGGTGGCGCCCACAACGACAACCAGGCCGCGCTTGGTTAACGCAATATCTTTTAACGTCTCCGGCATGTGTAGCGCTTCGAGGGTCGGGATGTCCGTTTTGATACGGCGCAGCACAATACCGATACTGTGTTTTTGCTTGAATATATTCACCCGGAATCGTCCGGTATCCGCCCGCGACATGGCGAAGTTGCATTCCAGGGTATTTTCAAATTCCTGGCGCTGCTGATTGTTCATCAGGTTATAGGCCAGCTGATGGGTTTGTTCGGCAGTGATGGGGTCTTCTTCAATGGCGGTGATTTTGCCATTGATCTTCATGCTCGGCGGCAGTCCTTCGGTGATAAACAAATCCGATGCATCGCGCATAATCATCGCATTCAGCAGTGAATTAAAGTCTTTTATCAGGTTGAAATACTCTTTAAACAGGGTCATGGATGATTGCTGGTTGTGTTGATGATTACTACCCGGGGAAGGCCGTTTCAATGATCGCCACGGATCATGCTTAACAAGTAATCATTGTAATAACGATTAGCCGGATAAAACAACACTTACAACGTGAATATTTTATGGTAGGTCGAGAATGAAAAGGGCCATGGTGTGTCGCCATGGCCCGAAGAAGAATCGCGAATCGGATAAAATAATTATTAAAAACAGTCTGTTATGGTCTTCCGACGCTATTTGAAGGTATCCTTGTTAGCGGCCTTATGAGCGGCATCCTGTTTGGTGACTACGCCTTTTTGTACCAGTTCCTGGAGGTTTTGATCCAGGGTCTGCATACCAATGCCCTGGCCGGTCTGGATGGCCGAATACATTTGCGCCACCTTGGCTTCGCGGATCAGGTTACGGATGGCCGGTGTACCGATCATGATTTCATGGGCCGCCACCCGGCCGCCGCCGATTTTCTTGAGCAAGGTCTGCGAGATAACCGAGCGCAGCGACTCCGACAACATGGAACGTACCATTTCCTTTTCCGCCGCCGGGAACACGTCGATGATCCGGTCAATGGTTTTGGCCGCGGAACTGGTGTGCAGGGTTCCGAATACCAGGTGACCGGTTTCCGCCGCCGTCAGTGCCAGGCGAATGGTTTCCGGGTCACGCATCTCACCCACCAGAATGACGTCCGGGTCTTCACGCAGTGCCGAGCGCAATGATTCGTTAAAACCCAGGGTGTGGCGATGGACTTCCCGCTGGTTCACCAGGCATTTTTTACAGGGATGCACAAATTCGATAGGGTCTTCGATGGTGAGGATGTGTCCGTGCTCGGTATCATTTTTGTAATCGATCATCGCCGCCAGGGTGGTGGATTTACCGGAACCGGTGGGTCCGGTGACCAATACCAGGCCGCGGGGATTTTGCGAAATATCGGCGAATATCGGCGGGCAGCCCAGTTGCTCGAAACTCAAAATGGTACTGGGAATCGTCCGGAATACGGCGCCGGCGCCACGTTGATGATTAAACGCGTTAACACGAAAACGGGCCAGGTCCGGTATTTCAAAGGAAAAGTCGGTTTCCAGAAATTCTTCGTAGTCCTTGCGCTGCTTGTCATTCATGATGTCATAGATCAGTGAATGAACACCTTTGTGATCCATGGGTGGTACATTAATCCGGCGTATTTCACCATCCACACGAATCATCGGGGGCTGGCCCGCTGATAAGTGCAAGTCGGACGCCGAGTTTTTCACGCTAAATGCGAGCAGTTCTGAAATATCCATCGTAATCCTCTACGTTAACAGTCGTTCTTATACTACAATCTGGACAAACCGCGGGCTGTCGCTCATACGATTGCGGGTAGTCGAGCGCGCAACTACACGAGTATTAGCGTCTGGTGGCACGCAATTCTTTATGCGTTTGATAATAGAGGTGTGTCACAAGTCACAGCAAGCAAAAATGGCTGAGACCCAGGTTAATGGTAAACCGGCGCTGGTATCTTTTCACCGAATTGATCAAAAATCATAAGCACGGATGTCAACAATCGCTCAAAATTTGGCTAATCTGTCGCAACGTATTCAAGCGGCCGCGCAACAGGCCAATCGCAATCCCGATGATGTCCAGATACTGGCGGTGAGCAAAGCCCATTCGGCAGAACGTGTCCGCGAGGCGTTTGAAGCGGGGTTACGGGATTTTGGCGAAAGTTACTTGCAGGAAGCATTGCCCAAAATGGAAGCCCTGCAGGACCTGCCCTTGCAATGGCATTTTATCGGCCCCATTCAATCCAACAAAACCAAGCCTATCGCCGAACATTTCCATTGGGTGCACAGTGTGGACCGGCTCAAGATTGCCAGCCGGCTGAACGAGCAACGTCCACCGGCGTTAAAACCACTGAATATCTGCGTCCAGGTGAATATCAGTGTCGAAGCCAGTAAATCGGGCATTTTGCAGCAGGCGGTGGAGGAATTTGCCGGACAGCTGCGGGAATTGCCTCGATTGCGATTACGGGGACTGATGGCGATACCGGAAAAAACCAGTGATCAGCAGCAACAGCGCCAGACGTTTGCCGAGCTGCGGCAAATGTTCGCTGATTTAAATCAACACGGACTTGCCCTGGATACGTTATCCATGGGAATGACCGACGACCTGGAAGCCGCTGTGCTGGAGGGTTCCACCATGGTGCGGGTAGGGACCGGCCTGTTCGGCAAAAGAACCGGAAAATGAGCGGCTTATCATGCCAGGTTGCGATAGAATACCGGCACCATTGGCGTGCCGGTGACAGGTACACTTATTGTTCAAGGTGGTTGTAAGACATGAATATTGTATTTATTGGCGGTGGCAACATGGCTTCCAGTTTGATCGGCGGATTGATCGCCGATGGGGTTGCCCCGTCTACTATATCGGTGGTGGAAATTAACGCGGATAAACGCCAGCAGCTAGCGCAGCGGTTCAAGGTGCAGGTTCTTGAGGCATTTGCCGAGGTCGCAGGCAACACCGACATGGTGGTGTTTTGTATCAAACCGCAACATTTCAAGGACGCAGCGGAAACCACCGCCGAACATATTAAGCAGAGGCAACCGCTGGTGATATCCGTTGCGGCAGGTATTCGTACCGCGGATATTAATCACTGGTTGGGGGGCAGTTATGCCATTGTGCGGGCCATGTCCAATACACCGGCCCTGGTGCAAACGGGGGCCAGTGCCCTCTACGCCACGGACAATGTCAGCGATAAGCAACGCGACGAAGCAGAGTCTTTACTGCGGGCAGTGGGCATCGTGGAGTGGGTTGATGACGAGGCATTAATGGATGTGGTAACCGCATTGTCCGGTAGCGGGCCGGCTTACTTTTTCCGCATCATGGAAGCCATGGTCAAAGCCGGTGAGCAATTGGGATTGTCGCGGGACGTTGCTCATTTATTAACAATACAAACCGCGTTAGGTGCGGCCAAGATGGCATTGGAAAGTGACGAGGATATTGCTACGTTACGGGACAATGTCACCTCGCCCGGTGGTACCACGGAGCGGGGGTTGAAGGTCATGAACGACACGAATATTGATGGTCTGGTGCTGGATATTTTAAAAGCCGCACAACAACGGGCCACGGAACTTGCCGATCAACTGGGGGAGCACTAAATGGGAGGTTACGGTACCAACGCCATTCAATTCCTGATACAGACGCTGTTTGGTTTGTATTTAATTGCCGTTATGCTGCGGGTGTTGTTACAGATAACGCGCGCTGATTTTTATAATCCCGTCTCGCAGTTTCTGGTGAAGGTGACCAATCCGCCACTGATTCCGTTGCGCCGCATTATTCCCGGTTTCATGGGCATTGATCTGGCGGCCATCGTGCTGATGATCATTATCAAGATGGTGGAGATTTTTCTTATCGTCCTCATCAAAGGGGCATCGGTGAGCGTGTCCGGCATTGTGGTGTTATCCATCGCCGAGTTGCTTCGTTTGCTCATCAACGTCTACTTTTTTGCGATTCTCATCCAGGTGGTGATCAGCTGGATTAATCCCGGAGCCTACAACCCGGCATTGTCACTGCTGTACTCCATCAATGAGCCCCTGTTGCGCCGCGCACGGCGGTTGATTCCACCGATCTCGGGGTTTGATCTGTCCCCTATCGTGGTGATCATTTTGTTGCAGCTCATCTCGATTCTGTTTATTCAACCCATTGCCGACCTGGGGAGCAACCTGGCCATTGGCCGGCTCTGATTCTTCCACCGGGGATACACCATACCACTGGTCCGGCGAGGATCTGATCCTGGCGGTGGTGGTGCAACCCCGCGCCAGCCACAATGCGCTGGTGGGAATTCACGGTGACCGGATTAAAGTCCGGTTGACGGCGCCCCCAGTAGAAGGCAAAGCAAATCAAGAGCTTATAAAATTTATCGCAAAGTTGTTCGGTGTTGCCCCGTCACGGGTTACCTTGCAAAAGGGAAAAACCGCTAAAATTAAAATCCTGCGTATCAATCACCCCGCGAATCTACCGGATTTCATCAACCCATCCCGAAAATAAGCAGTTAATTTATTATCAAGCCCGGCGTCGCGGTGCCGAAATAGACTAAGGCGGCCAAAGGAATTCAGACGCGTTGGCAATAATGTGACCCCCGGCACTTTTCCCCTGTGAAGCCGGGATTATTCCTAAACTTCTTTGGTCGTGGGCCGCTATTGAAACTGTAGCTCTGGGTTTTACTACGATAATGAACCACTTAGGTGATTAGGTAACACGGGATGGCGAAGGAAGAATTTTCTCTACAATTACAACAGTACCACCGTTGGAAAACGGACATCATCAAGAATATCGAAACCTACCGTAAGTGGGTCGAAGACCATGAGATGAGTAGTCCCGAAGAAGACCTGCGCATGTATGAAACTATTGATGCGCTGAAAAAGGACGAAATTACCATCGCCGTGGCCGCCGAGTTTTCCCGCGGTAAGTCTGAACTCATCAACGCTATTTTCTTCGCCAATTACGAACGCCGCCTGCTGCCTTCGTCTGCCGGGCGTACCACCATGTGCCCCACCGAACTGTATTATGACAAGGAGGCGGAGACGCCTTATATCCGGCTGCTTCCTATCGAAACGCGGCTGGAAGAGATGAGTATCGCCGAATACAAACAACACCCCGATCACTGGATCAATATCGAGCTGGATATTGAATCCGTGGACAACCTGGTGGAAGCGTTCAAGGAAATTGGCAAAACCAAATCGGTAAGCCGTGACAAGGCGATCCAGATGGGGCTGTATACGGAAGCTTATTTTCAACACATGAATGAAGCACCGTTGCAAATTGAGATCCCCATGTGGCGGCATGTATTGATCAGTTTTCCCCATCCGCTGTTAAAACAGGGATTGAATATTCTGGACACGCCGGGCCTGAACGCATTGGGCAGCGAGCCGGAACTGACCATGGATATGTTGCCGCGGGCGCAGGCTGTCATGTTTGTATTGGCGGCTGATACCGGTGCCACCAAATCTGATATGGAAATCTGGCAACAATACGCCAAGTCTTATCGCGAAACCCAGCAAACCGGTGTCATTGTCGTTTTAAACAAGATAGACACCCTGTGGGATGAGCTGCACGACACCGACACCGTTAACCAGAGTATCCAGAGCCAGTGCAAGGAAACCGCCGAAACCCTCGGAATTTCCATGGGCGACGTTTATCCCATATCAGCCCAGAAGGGCTTGTTGGCGAAGATTAAAAAGGATGACGAGTTGCTGGATAAAAGCGGTTTACCGTCACTGGAAGTCGCGTTGTCCGAAGATATTCTGTCAAAAAAGCAGGATATTGTCCGGGAAAATATCGTGTCCAAAATCGGCGGCATGGTGGAGTCCACCAAGTCGGTACTAACGGAACGTTATGACAGCGGCAAGAAGCAGCTGGCCGAGTTGCGATCGTTGTCCGGCAAGAGTGCCGACGTATTAATGGACACCATGAAAAAACTGCGTGCCGAACAGGCGGTCTATCAGAAAGACGTGGAAAACTTTCAAACCAGCCGCCATGTGCTCAAACGCCAGTTGACCGCGTTAAATGAAACCCTGTCCATTGAATCCCTGGACAAGCTGATATCAAGAACACGTGAAGTGATGGTGGACAGCTGGACGACCGGTGGCATGAAAAAAGGCATGGTGACTTTTTTCGACGGCGCCAAGGACACCATGACCCAGGTAAACTGGCAGGTGGATAAGTCCAACAAGCTGGTAACATCGATCTATGATCGTTTCCGCGAAGAACACGGTTTTACCGACATTAAACCAATACTGTTTTCCACCAATAAATATACCCGCGAGTTGTCCCAGTTGTACGAAAAGGCCGACATGTTTCGTAAAAGTCCGGTGACCACCATGACCGAACAAAGCTTTGTGGTGAAAAAATTCTTTGTTTCCATGGTTAGTCACGCGCGTAACATTTTCTTCCGCGCCAACGAGGATGCGGAAAACTGGGCCAAGACCGTTTTACTGCCACTGGCCAAACGCATCAAGGAACGCAAGGCGCAACTGGAAAAGCGCATCGAGAACCTGCAAAAAGTGAAATCGTCCCGGGAAAAAATCGGCGAGAATATCGAACGCCTGGAAAAGGAAAACTCTGGTCTGGAAAACCAACTGGAATCCATTAACAGTATTCTGGATGTCATTCATTCCCCGTTGCCCTGGCAGGCCGGCACCAGCTCCGGTGATATGGCGCAGGCGGTGAATGGCGACAACACC
>JASFMT010000171.1:0-7495 GCA_050117455.1 Gammaproteobacteria bacterium
GGATTATAGGTATTCATCCCCTGTGACATCACCGATAGATCATGGCGCGACCGTGTACCCAGCCCCGTATTGTCACTCAGGGGTAAATTATCCTTGTTGGGGGCACCAAGACCGTCGTCATGGGTCCATACGTGCCAGGTTTTACCATCGTACATGTTGATACCACCCTCGGTACCGATCCACAGCTGATCCTTGTCGTCAACATCCAGACCATAAACCCACTCATTAACCAGTTCATCAAGGTAAGTTTTGAATTTCCCGGTTTCAGGATTGAACTGATTGAGCCCCGCCCAGGTTCCGATCCATAATGTGCCATCAGACTGTTCGGCGAACGAATACACCCAGTAATCCGCCAGGCCGTGCATGGGGAAATAGGTCTTCCAGTCACCCTGCTGGTAGCGCGTAATGCCGCCCCCGTTGGTGCCAAACCATTTTCGGCCTTTGCTGTCCACCAGCATGCCGAACACATATTCATTGGCCAGCCCCTGGTCCCGGGTGTAGGTGTTCAGCATGTTCCGGGTTGCCTCATCAATTTCCAGCACGCCTACCGAGGTGCCAATCCACAAGGTTTTGGTTTTCGGATCGCGGGTCATGGAACGCACGTACACGTTTTGTCCCACGTTAAAGGTGTCGACGACTTTATAGCCGGAAGGTACCACGGCGGGTTGCGGCGGTTGATCGTCCGGTAACAAATCCTGAGATTGAGTTTGCGGTGCCGACGCCGGCTGCTCAGCTTCCTTTTTATCTTGTTCTTTGTCCTCGCTGCACGCGGTCACGAACAGCATCAAACCTGCCATTACTGCAGCGTAAAAAGCTACCCGCAGCCAATATAGATTGTTTATCCCCTTCCCCATAATCAGTTAAACGTCCTTATATATTCCATCACATCATCAATTTGCTGTTCTGTTAACACACCCTGAAACGCGGGCATCATGTCCCTACCCATTCTGATCGTGCTTTTTAGTTCCATGGGATTTTTTGTCAACAGCCTGCCGCCGCGAAAACTGGGGGTACCCGCCACTTCACCTGCACCGTCTCCCCCGTGGCAACTAACACAGTAGTGAGCATATATGCTGGAGCCGGCAAAGGGGTCACCTGCCAGCGCGTTGTTAACGTATACAACGCTTGCCAGCAATAAAGCTATTGAAATGGTTCGAATGTCCACTCCCCCATCCTCGATCTAATATTGTGTATTTAAAATGTGGATCCGCCACCAGAAGTTGTCGTTATTTTACGCTGGTGCGCGGCGATTCTTTACCCAACCGTTATTGGTTTAATTTTTAACTAGGGCACAACACCATCGATGGTGATTTTCAGGTCTTCGCTCCCCAGCTTGACGGCGCCGGTTTGCCCGGATAAATCCCCGCTTTGCGGCATTGCCTGGCCGGATTTTGAAATCCTCGCCCCTACGACCACTTCATTGAACCGGGATATTTTCATTTGCGGATTCATGGCCTGCGAATCGTCCAGCGTGAATTCCAGCGGCAGATCAGAAACCGATGTACGGATAATTGCCAGGGGCATGCGCGGACCGCTTGCAGCCCGTGCAAATACGAATAATGTATCGCTGGGCGACACCTTGTCCTGTAAGGACGGATCCAATGATACCACACCGGACACCTTTGGCGCGCCGCCACCGCCGCTGGCAGCAGGTGTCGCCTCACCGCCTGCCTGGCCGGCCTGCGCCTGCTGAATAATCTCGGCTTCTTCGTCAACATTCATGCCCAGGAACTGTTTTACCTCGGCAATGTTACGCGTCATCTGCACATAGTTATCCGAACCTTGCGGAAACTGTTCACGCAATTTTAACCAGTAATCCAGGGTCGTTTTATAGTCCTGCTGTTGATAGGTGGCTGTCGCCGCCAACCAGAGAGCTTTTTGATGATTGGGATCGATAGACAATGCTTTCTTGACCAGGTCATAGGGCTTACCCGCCATGCTGCGACCGCTGGCCATGGCCAGGGCGTCGGCATAATCGGCCAATATTCCCGGATTACTTTCACCGGTCATTGCCGCCGCGCGGGCAAACGCGTCACTGGCAGCCTGGTACTGCTTCAGGAAATAGTAGGAACGGGCCAGCATCACCCAGCCTTCCATGTCTTCCGGGTTTTCCTGAAGATGGTCCTGAAGTTTACGCACCTGTTGTTCCAGGGTACCTTCGTGGCCTTCCGTGGTCATACCCGGACGGGCAGAATTTTCCGGGTCAAAACCCCGCTCACCTTCGCCCAGGTGGGCATACAAACCAATCGCAACCACCGGTAGCGTGATTCCCACCACAATGGCAGCAACATTGCCGGAGATGGTTTTGGGCATTTTCTTGCCGGAGTCATCCTCCGACACATCCTGCAATAAGTTACGTTCAAGATCGGCGTGGGCCTGGTCGAACTGATCCTGGGTGATATTACCCTGTTTGAGATCCGCTTCCAGCTCCTCGACCTGGTCTTTAAATAGCAGGATGTTAAGGTCCTTACGTTCGACCTTGTCCTGATCCTGTCCTTTCTGGATCAGGGGAGGTAATAAAAACAGAAGTGCTGCAACAATCAGCAGAAACGCCACCGTGGAAAATACAACCATTATTTACGATCCTCTCCCTCTGCAGCACCAGAGGTTTTATTTTCTGAATGTAGAATTGTTTCGAGTTTTTGATGTTCTTCTTCACTAAGGGGGGCGTCGGTTGTCTTCGCTCGGCGTCTTTTCAGGTTCACGCCCAATATCATCAACCCACCAAACAACAGCAGGAATGGGCCCGCCCACAGCAGATAGGTCGTTGGCTTCACCGGTGGCCGGTAACGCACGAAATCACCATAACGCTGCACCATGTAATCGACAACATCGTCGCGGGTTTTGCCCTCGCGAACCATGGTGCGCACCTGTTCTTTCAGATCGATGGCCAGCTCCGCATGCGAATCGGCAATGGTCTGGTTTTGACAGACCAGGCAACGCAATTCCGCGGCAATGGCGTTGACTTTCTTCTCCAGTTCCGGATCATCGGCCATGGGCGCCGCTTCTTTGGCAATAGCTGTTGTTGTCACAGTTACAGTTATTGTCATGACAAACAACAAAAGAAGCTTTGTTACATCAATTGGTTTTACGACGAAGAACATGATTCCCTCAACTCACTTAATAATGCCAGCGCCCCCTGGTCCATCTTTTCCCGTTTTTGTAATTCCTTAACCAGCGGCATAACGCATTGCTGTAATTCCTGATAGGTAATCGGCCCGATCACCTTATGGCGGATAACGCCCTCTTTATCGATGATGAACGTTTCCGGTACACCGTAAACCCCATAATCGATCCCCACCTTACCCTCGTAGTCCACTGCGCTCAGCTTGTAGGGATTTCCATGCTGTTGCAGCCAGCGACGGGCATTGGTTGGCGCATCCTTGTAGTTCAACCCGTAGATGGGAACTTTATCCTGGCGCGCCATTTCCACCAGTACCGGATGTTCCTGACGGCAGGCAACGCACCACGATGCCCACACGTTCAACAACCATACTTTCCCCAACATGTCGTCCTTGGCGAAAAACTCATTCATGGAATCCAGTTTCTGCAACTGGAAAGCAGGCGCGGGCTTGTTGATGAACGGTGACGGTACTTCGCGGGGTTTAAGTTCCAACCCCACGTAAAGAAATCCCGCCAATACTACAAAAATAATTAAAGGTACTAAGTAACGAACCATTGCACTTACGACTCCCCGGGTACTGCGTTGCCCGCGGGCACAGCATTGTTTTCTTCACCGGGTTTTTCCTGCACCCGGCGGCTAACCAGACGATAACGGCGATCAGAAACCGCAAGCAAACCACCCATCGCCATAATAAATGCACCGGCCCAGATCCAGTCCACAAACGGTTTATAATACAGGCGCACACTCCATGCACCGTTAGACACCGGCTCACCCAGCGACACGTACAAGTCCCGGGTCAACCCGGTATCAATGGCCGCTTCGGTCATAGGCATGGTTTGAACCGTGTAGGTCCGTTTTTCCGGGAACAGGACAGTCTCCACTTCACCATCCTTGCTCACTACAATCTGGCCGCGGTCGGCGCTATAGTTGGGGCCTTTGCTGCGGGTAACGCCTTCAAACTGAAAAACATAGCCGCCCAGTTCAACGGTATCACCCACTTCCATGCGCATGTCTTTTTCAATTTCGTAACTTTGCACCATGGCCACACCGATGATAAAAACCGCGACCCCGGAGTGAGCCACACACATACCCAGGAAGGCATTGGGCAAGCCGATAATTTTACTGAATACGTTACCGGTGCGGGGGCTCTTCTGTACCCGTTCCCGGATCATGATAAACACACTGCTCCAGATCCAGAACGCCAGCGCAAAGCCCAGGCTGCGTAACGCCGCCCACTCGCCCATTATGACAGGCATTAGAATTCCCATAATCACACTGATCGCTGCCGCCCAGCGCAAACGCCTGGCAATATCGGGAATGTCGGCTTGTTTCCAGCGGGCCATGGGGCCCACTGCCATTAGAAACAACGCCGGCACCATCAACGGCACAAACACCGCGTCGAAATAGGGAGGACCGACAGAAATTTTGCCCATATCCAGCGCATCCAGCAGCAACGGATATAGCGTCCCCAACAGCACCGCGCCGGCCGCCACCACCAGCAATACATTGTTGGTTAACAATGCTGACTCACGGGAAAGCAGGTTAAACCGCCCGCCAATACCCACTTGCGGCGCCCGCCAGGCGAACAGGATCAACGAAATACCGATCGTGAGAATCAGCAGGAAAAGTATAAATATGCCACGCTCGGGATCGGTGGCAAATGCATGCACGGACGTTAATACACCGGAGCGCACCAGGAACGTGCCAAGCAAACTCAGCGAAAAGGTAAAGATCGCCAGCAACACCGTCCAGTTTTTAAAACTGCCGCGCTTTTCCGTGACGGCTAACGAATGAATGAGCGCGGTTCCCACCAGCCACGGCATAAAGGATGCGTTTTCCACCGGGTCCCAGAACCACCAGCCGCCCCAGCCCAGCTCGTAGTACGCCCACCAACTGCCAAGACCAATACCAATGGTCAGAAACAGCCAGGCAACCGTGGTCCAGGGACGGGACCAGCGCGCCCAGGCGGCGTCAAGCCGGCCTCCCAACAACGCGGCGATGGCAAACGCAAACGCCACTGAAAATCCTACATATCCCATGTACAACATGGGAGGATGAATGATCAAACCGGGATCCTGCAACAGGGGATTCAAATCACGGCCATCCGCCGCCGGCGGCAATAATCTGTCGAAGGGATTGGAAGTAAACAGGATAAACAGGTAAAAGCCCAGAGATACCAGACCCATGACGCCGATAACACGTGCAACCATATCCTTGGGCAGATTTTTACTGAACAGACTCACCGCCATGGTCCACGCCGACAACATAAACACCCATAACAGCATGGAGCCTTCGTGACCGCCCCAGATACCGGAAATGCGGTACTGCAGCGGCAGCAAAGAGTTGGATTGCATGGCAACATATTGGACCGAAAAATCGTTATTAACAAACGCGTAGGCCAAAAATCCAAATGCCACGGCCACCAGTACAAACTGGCATTGGGCAGCCGGCTTAGCCATGTTGACCCATGAACGAATCCCCAGCTGAGCGCCGGCAATGGATACCACGCCCTGCACGAGTGCAACGCACATGGCAAGAATTAAAGTAAAATGTCCGAGTTCGGGAATCATAAGCAGTCGCCCCCTCAGTGAATGCTTTGCTTTTATTGACTGTCTTTAACGACGCTGGCGCTCGCCGTCTGTTTGGCCTTATCCAGGGCGTCCTGTACTTCTGGCGGCATGTAGGATTCATCGTGCTTGGCGAGCACTTCCGTCGCCATGAACGTCCCGCTTTGTGTTAACTTGCCCTGCGCAACTACGCCCTGACCTTCACGAAACAGGTCCGGCAATATACCGGTAAATGTCACGGGAATGGTATTGGCGTTATCGGTTACTACAAAATGAACCGTCAATCCGTCGTCCTCACGTTTCAAACTGCCTTCCTCTACCAGCCCACCCAACCGAAAATCCTTGTTCAAGGGCGCCTGCTTGGCCTGCACGTCGCTGGGGCTGAAGAAAAAGACCAGGTTCTGGTTAAAGGCATTAGCCACCAGGCCGATGGCAACCGCCAGTCCGGCCAGGCCGGTAACAATAAAAATCGCTCGCTTATGTCTCGCTTTCATAATGATTCACCTGCCACAAACTTGTCACTGTCGTATCTGATCCCCGATTGCACCTGTTTGTTCAACCTTTTCGATATCCATCGCTAACCTGGATCATCACAACAGGTCGACGTATAAGGTAACCGGCCCAAACCCCTTCAATCATTGTTTGTATTGTTCAGTCGCGCCATGCGCGCCAGTCGCTGCATTAACGTTTTTTTGCCGCGAATCACTAAAATCACTTCCCCCAGCATAAACGCCGCGGTAACACCGTAGGATCCCCACACATACCACGCGTAGCCACCGATATAAAAAAACTCCGCGATGGCATTCATGCTTTACCACCCACGATTTCCTGCACCCAACTGGTTTGCCGTTCCCGTTCCAGGATGATACTGCGAACCCTGTAGAGCACTACCGCGATGGTATACATCCAGAACGCCAATGCCAATACAAGCATGCCCCAGAAAATGGCCGGATCCACGATCTGCTGGCTTTGGGCGGGCTGAACGGAAAACCCCTGGTGCAGGGTATTCCACCAGCGTACCGAGAAATAAATGATGGGAATGTTAATGACACCTACCACCGCCAGTAACCCGCTGGCACGGGCAGCGCGGCGTGGATCATCGATGGCGGATTGCAGCGACATAAAACCTATATAAAGAAACAGCAAAATCAGTTCTGATGTTAAGCGGGCATCCCACACCCAGTAGGTTCCCCAACTGGGACGTCCCCACAATGCACCGGTCCATAACGCCAGAAACGTGAACATGGCGCCGGTGGGTGCCAGCGCGGTCGCCATCATCTCTGACATCTTGATGTTCCATACCAGCCCGATAAAGGCGTATACCGACATAACGATATAAATAAACATGGACATCCATGCCGCCGGTACGTGAATAAAAATAATAACGTAATATTCCTGCTGATCGGATAATACCGGTGGCGCGACGAAAAAGCTTATATACAGCCCGATGACCGTCAGGATACCGGCCAGCCAACCAAACCAGGGGATTAGTTTACCGGCGAACGGATAGAAATTCTTTGGCGACGAAAAATATAACCAGATGATTGAATTTTTAAAACCCATAATAAATGCAATAACTCATATTTCAATTTATTTCGCTATTTCAATTTATTCCGCGCGGCAACTAAAAGACTATTAAAAGACTATATAGTTTTTGTCCTTGCGACCTTTTGAATGCGCCGGAGGCTTTAATCAAGGCTGATTCGCAAAGCCGCCGCGGTACTGACCGGCGTGAATACCAGCGCTACCATCAAAAAAGCGCCCAATATCGACAAATGGGCTTCCGCCCCTAAACCGGCGTTCT